>JANQGW010000139.1 GCA_028282905.1 Sedimentisphaerales bacterium
TCATCGACGGTGCGCCTGCCGAACGGCTCGTCTTCGGTTCGCGGTATCTGCACCTCGCCGGACAGCCAGTACGCCTATGTTGTCCATCTGCTGGGTAAATACCATGTCACGCCCAACCAGATCGAACGCGGCTGGACCTGGACCAATGTGCTGAGCATCATTGACCTGAATACGCAAACATTGGCGGCCACCGTCCTGCTGGATGACCTGGACTTAGGCGCTGCCAATCCATGGGCGGTTCAGTGTGCCGCCAACGGCAGCAGTCTTGTCGTCACCCACGCCGGCACGCATGAGATCAGCGTCATCGACCGCAGCGAACTGCATACGGCGATCACCGGCAAAAGTATTAATGACCTGGCCAAAGATTATTCGACACTGGTGTTAATCCGCAAACGCATTGCCATGAAGGGCAAAGGCCCGCGCGGTCTTGCCGTTGTCGGCACCAAGGCCTATACCACGGAATATTTCTCTGGTTCATTAGGCATTGTAGATTTTGATCCGGCGATTCGGACCAAATCCAAATCTATTATGCTGGGCGCAGAGCCTGCGATGACCGATGCGCGGCGGGGGGAGTTGATTTATCACGATGCAACGCTGAGTTTCCAGAACTGGCTGAGCTGTTCAAGCTGCCATCCGGGCGCCCGGGCCGATGGGTTTAACTGGGACGAGTTGAACGACGGCTTCGGCAATGCCAAGCAGACTAAGAGCCATTTGTTCTCGCACTTCACCGCGCCGACAACGATTACGGGTTGTCGGCCCAACGCGGAAACTTCGGTGCGTGCCGGTTTGAAGTATGCCTATTTCAATATCATCCCGGAATCAGATGCGGTGGCGGTCGATGAATACCTGAAAGCCCTGACGCCGGTTCCCAGTCCGTATCTGGTCAACGGCCAGCTCAGTGCCGCCGCGGCCCGAGGCAAGCTGTTATTCGAAGGTTCGGCCAACTGTATCGCCTGCCACTCGGGGCCGCACACGACCGACCAGAAAGCGTATAATGTCGGTACCGGTTTCGGCCGTCATGCGGGCACCGAGTTCGATACACCGTCGCTGGCGGAAATCTGGCGTACGCCGCCGTACCTGTACCGCGGCCAGGCAGCAACGATTCACGAAGTGTTGACCACGTTCAATCCCGGCGGCATCCAGCACGGAAACACCGGCAGCCTGTCACCGCAGGACATCGACGACCTGACCGAATACGTCCTGTCCATCGGAACAGAATAAAGTTTGGAGACATAAAGGTGATCGCTGAATAGGAAAGCAGATATTCAGTTTAGATTTTATAAACAAAACGCGATTGGATTCTTTCATCAACTGAGAATCCAACGCGTTTTAGTCTATCAACACAAAAGACAGAAGTGTTTTTGGTCACTTCCGAAAATGGTTACAATTTTATCAACAAGTGGCATTTTACTTTAGGGAGGGAACTGTTAGAATGATTAAGATGTTCAAATAGAAAATTGTAAGTAAAGATAACACAGTCAGAGATTAAGGGATTAAGGGATGTTAAAAGTACTGCGTTTTGGATTACTGATTTTCGGGGGACTGGTTTTAACAGGGTTTGCTTATAGCGACGTAACACTGCCTCAGGCTCGTTTTACGTATGAGGATGTTGTGGGTATTGGTAAAGAGGATGGAGTTTGCCGGCGTGACCCGAGTGATATCATAAAAGTGGATGACACATATTATATCTGGTACAGCAGGGTTGAACAGGGGGCGCCGATTTATCCGTCCGGCTACTATGCGACGGTCTGGTATGCGGTTTCAAAAGACGAAGGCAGAACCTGGACTGAAAAAGGCGAGGCTGTTGGCAAAGGCCCGTCCGGCAGTTTTGATTCATATGCTGTCTTTACGCCAAACATTCTTCCATACAAGGGCAAGTACTATCTCTACTATACGGCTGTGGCCGACGGCTTTGATAATAAATCATATTCGGAGATCAACAAAACAAAGATCGGTGTCGCGGTTGCCGATTCGCCGGACGGACCATGGGCAAAGCCGAAGAATAATATCATGATTCAGCCATCGATGGATCAAACAAAGTTTGACAGTTTTCGCTGTGATGATGCGTGTTTCATTGTTCGTGATGATAAAATCTATTTCTATTACAAAGGCCGGGCCTGGCAGAAAACGCCCGGTCAGACCAAGATGGGCGTAGCGGTTGCTGATGATCCGCTGGGGCCGTTTACTAAACTTAATGACGGGAAATTTGTTCAGGACAGCGGTCACGAAGTGATGGTCTGGCCTTATGCCGGCGGCGTGATGTCGCTGGCGTCCAATACCGGTCCGAATGGTCGCAGCCTGTTTTGGGCTCAAGATTGTGTAAACTTCAACGTTGTTCAGCGTGATCTGAAAAAACTGCCGAATGCGCCGGGATGTTTTCGTACAGACCTGTCCGGTCAGCCGAAAGATGACAAGGGGATTGCCTGGGGTATTTCCATGATTCATGGCCGGCATCCGTATCTGGTGCATTATGAATGCAATCTTCGTGATGTTTCTGACAATGATAGAGGGATAGCATGGCCGTTTCTCAAATCATATAGTGGTGACAATTTAGCCGAGATTTCCATGCCTTTAGGCGGTTTAGGTACCGGTACCGTCGGTCTGGGTGGCCGGGGTGACCTGAGAGACTGGGAGATTGTCAATCGTGGGGCGATGGGATATCGACCGGCATTTAGTGCCGGGCCGCTTAATCTGGCGGTTGCGCCGTTTTTTGCGGTTTATGCTAAAGATGCTGACGGTAAGTCACATGCGAGATTAGCGGAAGGACCGATTGAGGCCCGCAAGGCAATAGGAGATTGGGGTTCCAATGAATACAATTCCGGATTTCCGCGGTTTGGACAGGCAGCATTTAATGGAGCCTATCCTATCGCCCAGGTGGATTTCACGGACGACGAAGTCCCGGTGGATGTGAGCCTTCAGGCTTTCAACCCGCTAATTCCCGGTGATTCTGAACGCAGCGGGATTCCGGTGGCTGTTTTACGCTATGTTGTAAAGAATAAAACTAATCAACCACTGACTGCTGCTGTTTGCGGGATGGTGCCGAACTTTATCGGCGCTGACGGCTGGACCGGGGCCGCGAAAAAGAATCGTAATACCTGGCGAAATAAGGACGGGATCGCCGGTATCTTTATGGATTCCGAAGGTGTTGACAAAAAAGACATCAACTGGGGGACGATGGCGTTAACGACCTTTGCAAAGGATAATATCGAGCTGTCGTATAAAACCGATTGGGTCCGAAAGGATTGGAACGGCGAGGTCATTGATTTCTGGGATGATTTCAGCGAGGACGGCACGCTTGATAATTACGTCGGCAAAAGCCCTGATTTCCCTCCCCGGGGCACGGTATGTGCCAATGTGCGTGTCCCGGCACGTCAGTCAAAAGTTGTAACTTTTATGTTAACGTGGCATTTCCCCAATCGTATCGGTTGGGACGGACAACCGGGCTGGAAGCAGGAGAATATTGGCAATTATTACACGACCCGATTTAAGGATGCCTGGGATGTCGCCGATTATGTCCGAGACAATTACACGTCACTGAAAAATGACACGTTGGCGTTTGTTAAGGCGTTTGTTGACGCCGATGTGCCGGCCTCGATCAAAGAGGCGGCATTATTCAATCTGTGTCATCTTCGCAGCCAGACACTGTTTCGTGACAAAGACGGCTTCCCCTTTGGCTGGGAAGGCAGCGGCAGCCTGGCCGGGACGCCGCTCAATGTAAAGGCTGGTCGCAACGGCTGGGGGCCGGGAACCTGCACGCATGTGTGGAATTATGATGTCACCACACCGTTTGTATTTGGCGATATCGCGATGCTAATGCGTGATGTTGAGTTTAAATATTGTACCGACAAAAAGACAGGGCTGATGCATCATCGTTTTCAATTGCCGCTTAAAACGACTAAGCAGACGGTTGGGGCGGCCGCGGATGGACAACTGGGATGTATCATGAAGATCTACCGCGAATGGCAGCTTAGCGGTGACAATGCAAAGCTGTCGGAGTTGTGGCCTGATGTCAAACGGGCAATGGAATTTGTCTGGGGCAATAGCAACTGGGATCCCCAACCGGATGGTATTCTCGAAGGCAGCCATCATAATACCATGGATATTAACTATTACGGTCCGGACCCGGAGATTGGAAGCTGGTATCTGGGGGCACTGCGCGCCTGTGAAATCATGGCGATGCAAATGGACGATAAGCCGCTGGCGGAAAAGTGCGCTAATCTTTATCGCAACGGCAGCGATTATATTGACCGTGAATTGTTTAACGGTGAGTATTATGCCCAGCAGATCGTTCCCGGCCATGAACGGTACCAGATCGGCGAGGGCATTCTAATCGATCAGTTGGTCGGCCAATATATGGCCTATGTGATCGGACTGGGTGAACTGTTGGATGCTGATAATATCCGAACCGCACTAAAAACCATTCGCGAAAAGAACTGGGTCGATTCGTTCCATACCAATTTCAGCAGTTTCCGTGCGTATGCCTTTGGCAAGGGCGAGGCGGGGCTGGTGAATGCCTATTATCCTCCCGGCAAACGGCTGAAATATCCGTTCCCGTATTATTCAGAAGTCTGGACGGGCTTTGAATACAGTGTTGCCGCCCAAATGATCTACGCAGGACTTGAGCAGGAAGGTTTGGATGTGGTGCAGGCGGCCCGCAATCGCCATGATGGCAAAGCGAGAAACCCGTTCAATGAAGGCGAATTCGGTCACCGTTATGCAAGAGCGATGAGTTCCTGGGCACCGCTGCTGGCCTGGATGGGTTTTCAGTATTCCGCCGTTGACCAGACAGTAGAATTCGCTGATCGTCAGGGCACCTTCTTCTGGAGCACCGGCTATGGATACGGCACCGTGACAATATCGGGAGACGGCAATAACAGGCAGGTTACTTTTTCCGTCCTGTCGGGCAAAGATATTCAGCTTAAGAACCTGACAATCAAGGGGGTCGGGGATCTTAATTTTGACAGACTTGTCACTGTCAAAGCCGGCCAAAGTAAGACGGTAATTATCAGTAAAACAATGTGAATCTTGTGTGAGATAGTGTGAGATGAAATGGAGTTTGCTGAGAATTTGATAAGGCGAGAAATGAAAAAGACTGATACCCCTGTGATATTTATTGTGTTTGTTCTAATTTCTTTTCAGATAGGATTTGGGCAAAACAGAGAAATTTCCCTGGAAACGCTGTTGCAGCACATGCAGAATAAAAAGGTGATGACATATTATCCCAGCCCCGGCTATACGCAAAAACAATTCAGCAGCTATGATCGAAGAAGTAATATGACTGATGGCGAAGATTGGTATGCAAACCGGGACACATCTCACTTTATTCGTGTTGAATATAATTATGGCCGCAGAGAATTTGTTCTGTTTGATGCCAAAGGTCCGGGAGTGATTACGCGTATCTGGATGACATTTAATAAAATGCAGATTATGAATGGGACGCTGCGTTTCTATTTCGATGGACAGAGAACGCCGGCAATTGAAGGGGCGGTTGCCGACATTGTAGGCGGCACGCAACTGGTTGATGCCCCGTTGAGCTTTTGTTCGCCGGTAAATCCTCATGAGCCTTATCAGAAGGGATGTAATTTGTATTTACCCATCCCGTATGCCAAACACGCCAAAATAACCTTTGAGTGTCCAATGCTGGAACGTCGGGAGGTGGATATCTATGGTGAGATGCGGGAAGTTTGGGATCCCTGTTTTTTCTATAATATCAATTATCAAACCTATTCCAAAGACGTGCCTGTGATTAACTTTTCATCGGAACAGCTGCAAGACATAAAACCTCTGATAAAAGAGGTCAATAAATCATTACTGAATGAGCAGCAGTTAACATCGACTATTCGAAAAGAGATTGAGATCAAACCGGGTGATTCATTTACATTGCCCATCCGTCAAAAGCAAAAAGCGATTGACCGGTTTCACATCAAAATCAATGCCGAAGACCCGATTAAAGTGTTAAGTTCTTCTAAAATTCAACTATCTTTTGATGGGTCCGAAGCAACCAATATGCGAATGGACTATTTCTTTGGAACAGGCGAGGTATTTGCTCCTCATAAAGCCCGGTTTACGGAAGTGCGTTCCACCGGCGAACTGATTTCTTATTGGCCGATGCCTTTCCGTGAGAACGCTGAAATACGGCTCGTGAATCATTCCAAAGATAGCTTTGCATTTCAGATTGATATCGCATTGTCTGATTATGAATGGACCGACGATAGTTTGTACTTCTATTCCAATTGGCATAAATACGAACAAGCCAAAACCGGTGACGAAACAGGCCGCAAGCCGTGGGACTTGACTTTTGTGGAATTAAAGGGCCAGGGCGTTTATGTGGGCGATAGCATGGCGATTCAAAACCCCGTACATCAGGGCATCGGCTGGCCATGGTGGGGCGAAGGCGACGAGAAAATTTATGTGGACGGCGAAGCGTTCCCGTCGCATTTCGGCACCGGTACCGAGGATTATTACGGTTATGCGTGGGCACTGCCGATGACATTTTCACATCCTTTTATCGCTCAGCCGATTGGTGATGGAAATATGAATGCCGGTTTGACCATCAATCTTCGTTATCGCTCGCTGGATGCAATTCCCTTCAAAGAGTCCATCAAAGTCGATATGGAGTTGTGGCATCATACCGTAACGGCAGTTGATTACGGGATTACCACATATTGGTACGCCAAACGACCGATTAAAATGATAAAGTAGATATAACCGTAATTCTAAACTGTATTGATGGAGAGATGAAATGTTAAGAGGTTTTGTGTTATTATCATGTTTAATTGTATTCACCGGCTGTGCTGGTTTATTTCGACAACCGGCTGGAACAAGGACGGACTTTCCATTGCACAATTAGTATGAGAGTAATCGCTCCATAAAAGTTATTGCGAGTTTAACAAGGATTATTGGGCAAAAATATAAACAGCTTCGATCTTCGGAGAAGTCAGAGAAAGGGATCAGAAATGTATCGAGTAATGTATGTAATGTGTGTGTTGATAGCAATCAGTGCGGTTCAAGGTCAGGCAACCGATAACGCTCAAGAGTTAAAAGAAAAAGGATTTTCGGAGGAATGGATTGACAATTTAACTTCGCGAGGACAGCAGGAAATTTATACCGGCGATGATCTGCAATACATTGGAATGCCGATTGGCGGACTGTTTTGCGGTCAGGTCTATTTGGGCGGCGACGGTCAGCTGTGGTACTGGGAAATTAACAATCTTCAGTCCATCAGCCCTGGCGGCCCCGGCGACAAATTCTATCTCAAGCCGTTGGCTCCGGATGAACATCAGAATATCGAACAGGGATTCGCGGTGCGAGTCAGTTCTAAGGGCAAAACACAGACTCGACAACTGAATCGACAGGGATTTTCAGATATTGCCTTCCGCGGTGAATATCCCGTTGGCAATGTGCAGTATCGTGACGCGGACTGCCCGGTAGAGATTGATCTGACGGCCTATTCTCCGTTCTGTCCAACCGACAGTGAACAGTCAGGCTTGCCGGCGGTCGTATTGGAGTATGAGGTTAAGAATACCTCATCGAAGGCGGCAACCGTGGAGATGGCCGGATGGCTGCAAAACAGCGTCAATGCCTTCCGCGGGGCGTCGCATATGGGGCGTCACCGAAACCGCATTGACTCATCATCCAGCGGGCTTCATTTGGTCTGTGACAGTGTTGGTAAGGAATCTGAAAAAGGCACTCGCCCTGATATCCTGTTTGAAAATTTTGAAAGCAGTTCCTACGATAACTGGATAGTGGAAGGCAATGCCTTTGGCAAAATCCCTTATCCACGTTCAGAATTCCCCAGCTATCATAATGTGCAGGGGCATGTGGATCTAGCCTTGGTCAATTCGCATAATGCTCGAATTGTCGGTGCTAATTCCGGTTCCGCTGACCAATTGACCGGTAAGCTGACAAGCAAGGAATTCACCATTGATCGTAAGTACATCAATTTCCTCGTCAGTGGCGGCAGACATAAAGGACAAAC
Organism: Sedimentisphaerales bacterium; assembly: GCA_028282905.1. Classification (GTDB taxonomy): domain Bacteria; phylum Planctomycetota; class Phycisphaerae; order Sedimentisphaerales; family Anaerohalosphaeraceae; genus 4572-13. The sequence goes on from JANQGW010000139.1 coordinate 7,979, forward strand.
CGAAGTGCAACTGCTGATTGACGGCAGCATTGCAGCCCGCCAGACCGGCAATAACAGCAATGTGATGACCATGAAATCTATGGATGTTTGCGATTATACCGGCAAAGAAGCTCAAATTACCATCGTTGACAGCGCAACCGGTGCGTGGGGGCATATTGGTGTTGATCATATTGTCTTTTCAGATGCTCCGCCGGCCGGTGAATCGCTGGATAATCTGCCGGATTACGGTTCAATGGTGTTATCAGTGTTAAATCCAAGCAGAAAGTCTGTTGGAAGTGCAAAAGTAAATGAGCCCTTGGCGAACAACTGGTCAGAAACACAGTTGAAACAGGCCGACGCCCCACTGAAGGAAACATTAATCGGCGGTGTTGGTGATACGATTGAATTGAAGCCGGGGCAGTCCAAAACGGTTGTCTTTACGATTTCATGGTATTTCCCGAATATCCACAAGGGCTATCGCGGCCTGCAGGTGCTGGCCAATATCCAGCAGCAAAGAAATTACTATGCCGGTCGATTCGCCGATGCTTCCGAAGTAGCAGCGTATGTTTCAAAAAATTATAAACAGCTCTCGGAAACGACAAAATTGTGGCAGCGGACCTGGTACGATTCAACCCTGCCGTACTGGTTTTTGGATCGGACGTTTATCAATGTCAGTACGCTGGCAACAACGGTATGGCACCGTTTTTATGATCCGGTCAAGCCGGAATTGAACGGCCGGCCGTACTGCTGGGAAGGCGTCCATCTCGGACAGGGCACCTGTACGCACGTCCTGCATTATGAACAGGCGATGGGGCGGGTCTTCCCGGATGTCACACGTGATTTGCGGTCCAAGGTTGATTACGGCTTAGCCTTCCGTGAAAGCGATGGTGTTGTCCGCTATCGGGCTGAATACAGCGGCCAGGGACATCACGGTGGTTCTCAGCACGCTATCGATGGTCATTGCGGCACGATTATGCGGGTCTATCGCGAGCACCTTATGAGCAAAAATGACAGCTTCCTGCGGTCTATCTGGCCGAAGATCAAAAAAAGCGTCGAAGTAACCATTGCCCAGGATGCTGCCAAAACCGGAACACCGGACGGCATTCTGGAAGGGCGTCAATACAATACACTGGACTTGACCTGGTATGGCAAAATTCCGTGGATCAGCGGGCTTTATTGTGCGGCTCTGCGAGCCGGTGCGGAAATGGCTGATGAGATGGGCGACTCGGATTTTGCATCCAAGTGCCGACAAATCGCAGACTTGGGCCGCAAAAACATGGGTCATGCATTGTTTAATGGCGAGTATTTTATTCAGGAGCTTGATAAGGATCACCTTGATGCCCCGAATACCAATCTGGGGACTCATATTGACCAGTTGCTGGGCGAATATTGGGTTGGTCAGACCGGTTTGCCGGGTGTTTTTGAGGCCGACAAGGCCCGCACCGCCGCAGCATCGATTTTCCGCTACAACTTCTTTAAAGACGTTGGCGATTATCTGAAAGATACGCCGGTCGATCCGAAACGGTTTTATTCGCAGCCGGGCGAACCGGGCTGTATGATGTGTGTCTTCCCCAAGGGCGGCGGCAAGACCGCGCACGGCAATATCACCGGTGGCTGGCATGCCTTGGCGCTGGGCTATTTCTCCGAAAGCTGGACCGGCCAGGAATATCCCGCCGCGGCCAATATGATCGACCACGGGTTAGTGCTGGAAGGTCTGGCAGTCGTGCGGGGCGTCCATGAACGTTATCTGCCGTCGCGACGAAATCCCTACAACGAAGTCGAATACGG
>JANQGW010000158.1 GCA_028282905.1 Sedimentisphaerales bacterium
TACGGTCGCGAATCGGCGGCAGATTCGGGCTGTCCTTACGGTTGCCGATGCCGGCGTAGATGGAAATAAAGCGGGGCGAATTGAAAAACACGCCGTAGCCTTCGCTGGAGACATAAAACGGTACCGGAGCATGCAGGCGTTCCTGGCCGCGGCTGTAATGGTCCATCCGCATGTGATAGACTCTGCCGCGTCGGTTCATGCCCTCAAATTGCAGTCCCAGTCCGTAGAGTTTTTCCTGTGTTCCCAGCGGGACACGCACAATCGAGCGATTGCCGGAGACAAATCCGCGAATCTGCTCTTTATCCAGGGGAAACTCAGCTTTTTCCATGTTTGTCAGGGCGTCAATCTTTACCGGGGCGCCGGCAAAGGACATATAGGTTAGCTTTTCCGGCGTGCCGATTTGTGCTGACCAGATGCCGGGGGCTTTCTGCTGCCAGGTCAATGTCGGCATGGCGTCAATGGTGGTCTCGGTGGGAGCAGCGACACAGGATGCACCTGGAATAAGGACTAAGGCTGTTATTAATATCCTGAATGTTGATTCGATGGTTCGCTTCATGTTTTGTCTCCAATTGATTTTCAGTTTTGATTTCAGTTTTGGTGATATTTCAAATGAAAATACCACATGATTTGTGCCAAACTTTATAAAATTTAATGCGCATAGTCAAGGAACTTCTTAATTGAGAAGCAAAAGCAGGCCGGAAAAGCGGAAAAACCGCAAGTGTGAGGTGAAGAGGTGTTTTCTCTTAAACTCAGGACGATGTTGGTGAAAATCATGCTGTAGAATTAGCTCTCTCTTAAATCAGGGCTATTATGGTTGTGGGTCAAAGAAGCGGGCATTTTTTCCAACACAGTTATAGTCTCCGATGTCATCCCGAGCCCATTCGGCAAGGCGGGTCAATTCCATGACTTTGTCCGGGTGTTGATCCGCAATATTAGTTGTCTCTCCTATATCCTGCTCCAGGTCATAGAGCAGTGGCTCAGAGAAATCGATAATATCCGCCTCTTTATGAAAGACGTTCCAAGTTGGCATGGTATTCGTCTTGCGAGGTAGGTGAAGTTTCCACTTGCCGCAGCGGACAGCCATGAGTTGTCTATGGACATAGTAGTAAAACGTTTGAGTAGGACTGACGGCTCCTGCCTGGCCATGGATGAGTTCAGTGATATTTTTACCATCAATGACACGGTCTTGAGGCACTTTGCCGCTGGCCAGTGAAGTCAGTGTCGGAAGCAGGTCCATCGTGGTTGCTATTTCTGAACAAACCTTTTCCTCTGGTATCCGTCCCGGCGCCCACATGACACAGGGCACGCGAACGCCGCCTTCCCAGGCGGAAGTCTTATGGCCGCGTAATGGCGCTGCGTTGCCGCCGTGTGAGCCTTTTGTATCTTTCTGCACACTGAGCGCCGGATGCCGGTCAAGGAACCAGGGGCCGTTATCACTGGTAAAGATAAAGTAAGTGTTTTTTTCAAGTCCCAATGTTTTGATTTCCTGGACGACCCGGCCCACATGGTAATCGATCTCTTCGACCACATCGCCGTACAGTCCCCGTTGTGACTTCCCCCTAAACTGCTCTGACGCGGCCAGTCTGATGTGAGGCATCGTATGAGGTATATAAACAAAGAATGGATGACTTCTGTTATTCCTTATAAACTCAAGAGCCTCGTCCGTATAGCGTTTGGTAAGGGTTGCCATGTCGGCTTTGGGTTCGATCAATGTCTCATTGCGCAAAAGGTTCACGAAGCTGTCATTACTGGTTGGTGTTCCGAAGAAATAATCAAAGCCTTGCCGAGTTGGTAAAAGAGTCCTGTCATAATTTTTTTGCGTGTGGCCGGCAAGATCCCACTTTCCAAAACAACCCGTCTTATATCCCAACCCCTTTAGACTCTCAGCGATTGTAATTTCTTTCGTATGCAGATATGGGTGTATGCTTTTTTGATCGTTATTTCGTTTGGCCACTCTTAGGGGATAGCAACCGGTCATCAGCGAAGCGCGAGAGGGGCCGCACACTGTTTGGGCGTAAAAGCTGGTGAAGCGAGTGCCTTCTTCCGCTAACCGGTCGATATTGGGTGTTTGTATCGTTGCAGAGCCAAAACAGCCAATATCCTGATAGCCCAAATCATCGGCGAAGAAAATAATAAAGTTGGGCTTATCGCTCGCCGGACAGATACCGGAGAACATCAATACACCAGACAGCCATAACAGAAAAAGTATTCTAATCCGTACTTTCAGTTTCAGGATCATATAACACTCCATATTTCTTTAGCGCAAATGTTTCCTGATGCACTTCATTGCCCCGGCTACAGTGACAGCAGGAAAGTTTCCAGGTCGGACAGTTCCTTTTCGGAGAGGTCTTTGGTACTGCCGTGGCGGTCGGTCGGGTTATGTGTGGTCAACACATCCCGCAGTGTCTGGGCACGTCCGTCGTAGAGATACGGTGCGGTTCGCCACAGCTCAATCAGTGTGGGTGTGTCAAATTTATCATCCGCGTGGCGATTTCGGCCGGTGCCGACATTGTAGCTTTTGCCATTGGTATAGAGCGGGCCGGCGTGACAATCCGCGCAGCCGGCTTCAATGAAGACATATTTGCCGCGAAGTGCTGATGCACTCAGTTGACCATCTTCCAGGTAGGGGCTGGGAACTGGTTTGAGTGATGTCAGGTAGGCGTCCATGGCCTGCGCTTCCTGTTCGGGCCTCTGCATGAACTGGATATATTTCATGCCCGCCCGGACGGCGGTTTCGGCTCTGTCACGTACGCCTAATGCCATGACCGGCGGAGTCTGGTGAGACAGCAAAAGGCTCTTGGTGTTTTTGGGGTTGCCGATACCGTCGTTGAGCAGATCCCAGTTCAGACCGTCCACCCGGCCGTCATCGCCGTGACAGCTCCCGCAGCTTTGCCATTGCTGAAAACAAATGGTGGCGTCATTAAACAGCATCTGTCCCCGGCGGATAGCTGTCAGGGGGGCTTTCGGCCCTAACGCAATAGAGTTTACATGATTGGAGGTTAAGTCCACGGCTGCCAGGCTGTCGCTGAAGTATTCGGCGGCGTAAACGGTATTGCCGGCAATGGCAATGCCTCTTGGCCCCTTGCCGTCGAGTTTGATGCGTTTGCGAATTCCCATCAGGAAGGACAGGTCGTTGGGGACATCTTCGGCGGATTTTGAAACGCCGTTGACATCTTTCCCGCTCGCGGCCAGCGTAAGTCGTTCGTGCATTGCGGCACGGTCAATCAGGCTGATTTCATCTGTTCCCGCGTGACTGACACAAAGGGTTTTGCCGTCTGTTGAACAGGCAACAGCCCAGGGATTGGCGGCTCCCAGGTCCACGTCGTCCAGCAGGACAGTGTTGAGCAGCGTTAAGTTTTCCGCGTCGATAATACTCAGGGCATTGGTATTGATCCAGCCGCGTTCAAGTTGTGTGGTAGGGATTTGGTAGCGAGCCAGAATATGTGTGACATAAGCGAATTTTCCGTCCTTTGAGAGGGTGACGTCTCGCAGAATAATACTGCCGTTGGGCAGTTGGATTGTTTTGAGAACGCGCTTGTCAACGGTGTCAATGACGGACACTGCTGCTGCGGCATAATCGCCGTCAGCGGCGCCTTTCGGCAACAGGTTGGCGACAAACAGTCGCTTACCGTCCGGCGAAAGTTGTGAAGAGACGGGCTGACGGGACACATTGATTTCCGCAATGGTATTGCCGTTTTGAAGATCAACGGCCACGACACTGTCATTAAAGCACTGGCACACATAAGCCGTTTTTCCGTCCGGACTGATTGAGACAGCCGTTGGAGTATGGCCGACGGCAATGGTTCGGACGACTCTTTTCGAAGCCAGGTCAACGATGATGAGTTTACCGTCTTCATCTCCGGCAGTTACAATGAGCTTATTGCCGTCCGGTGTTAATGCGGCAGCGGATGGGTTGTCAGGCAAGGTGATTGCTGATTCAACAGTGTTTGTCGAAGTATCAAAAATATCAATTCTCCCGGCGGTTGATTCGATAATATAAAGTTTGCTGCCGGCAGCGTCACTGACAACAATTGAAGGCGATAAGTAGCCCCATGCACTTCCAATCAGGGCTGACAGTATCAATAGAAGCAAAGGTGCTAAGTTGCCGTTTTTCGTATTCAATGAAATGTGTTTATACACAGATAAATCTCCAGGAAAAGAAGTTAATTCGTCGGGGCGTCGTAGATTTTTTTGCCGTCAGAGATTGCTTGACGGATGGATTGTTCCGTTTTTCGGCGTGCGAGGTATTTCTGATTTCGGGCACGGTCGGCATCGGACGGGCTAAACCCGGGCATGTCGGCGCGAGGTGTTTTTTTGAGCATGTCAGCGCCGGCGCGGATAATGCCGAGTGCCTCTTTGTAGCCGGCATCATTTTTGTCGGCAAATTTCTTCAGACACGGACTTTTCTCGGGCCGGTCAAAGCTGACCTGCTGTCCCATCTTCGTGCCGTGGTTGGCAAGACCGGCAAACGGTACTCCCGTCAATTCCGCGAGCCGTTTGACTTGTGCCGGCGTCAGCGGGCTGCGACCGGCCAGGTTGCCCGGATAAGCCGACAGGTAGGTCGGGTAGTAGGGGGCGTTGATATCGATCCAGGTGACGATCCGGTCAAAGCTTTCTGCATCCAGATTAATGTCCTTATGTCCGGCCCGAATAACCTTGACCAGTTTACTGGCATGTGAACCCCAGGAGTAGGCCTGCTGGACCTCGGACGGGCCGGCGCCGACGGCTTTGATGCCGCCTTTACGCCACAAGTCATGGTAAGACTGGTTGAATGTCAGCCCCATATCGCCTGCCAGATTCAGTTTTTTTCCAGCCTTAGTACCGTAGTCATGGCAGCTCATGCAATTTTTGTCAAAGACCGGCTGCACTTCTTGCAGATAGCTGAAAATTCGCGGCGGGCCGTACCAGCCTTCAAGTTTATCCGGTTTGTGTGTCAGTGCCTTGGGGGTCTGAGCCGCGATTTTCGGCGGGGCGATGCGACGATTGTCGTGACAGCCGATACAGCCGGTCATCTCGCCGGGTTGAATAATGGTGCCGCTTCGCATCGACTGAATCATCATGCCATTTTCGTCCAGTAACTGGAAGAAAACGAATTTTTCCGCGGGCACTTCAAAAAATACCGAGCCGTCCTCCTCGACCGGGACGGTTCCGAGGATGCGTTTATTTTCAAAGCTGTGCCAGTTCATGGCAGGGCGGTGGACGCCTTGGCCGCCCCAGGAAGGTCCGGTCCATGAGCGTTTTTCCGGCGACTCAACAACACGCAGGTATTTCACGGAACCGGGCTTGACGCCCGTCATATGCGTGCCTTCATAGACGTTGACAACGTAAAACTGTCCGGTTTTGCTGGCATAGTCACGCCGGTCGGGAATTGACTGCGGTCGGTGTGTCGGCTTAATCGGCATCGGGTCATAACAGCCGGCGCCTTCGGTATGCAGCAGAATTTCATTGCCGAAGCGATCAATCAGATAAATTCCCATTTGCTCGCCGTGACCGGTTGTCCGGCTGCAAAGGAAGTACGTATCGTTTAGTGGATACGGGTCTTCATATTTCGGATTGACCGGCATAAATGCGTCCCAGTTGCCCTTGCCAACACGGTTAATGGCGTGGGCCGGCCATGTTTGGACAACACCCTCGCGGTCATCAAGTCCAAGCCGCCGGTCAAGAATTGTCAGCGCTCCCCATGGGCGATCGTGGCAGGAACCGAAAATGCAGATGACCTGCTGAGTACCGGGAATGGGGCGTGCGTCGATGACGCCGCCGGGTGAGTTGGTGTTGTTACCCCAGTAGATCGCGTGGTTGGTACCGTCCGGATTCACCGTCCACAGGCCCTGGGCATCGCCGAAGTTACGGTCCACGTACTCCCATCGGTCATAGAGAATTCGGCCATCTTCCAGCAGGGCGCCGTGTCCTTCAAACAGCGTGCTTTTACCGAGTTGATGGATGTTTTCGCCGTCCGGTCCCATCTTGAACATGTTGGCCATGATGTGGGCGTTGCACATGCAGTATTTCGGTTCGCGTGACGACGTAAAAGCAATCATGTCATCCGGCAGATACAGCGGGTCAATGTCAGAAAGGCCCGAACCCCGCGTCAGTTGACGCAGGCCGGAGCCGTCGGTTTTCATCTCATAGATGTGGTAGTCGTCCTGAATGTTTTTCCGCATGGAAAAGATGATTTTACTGCCGTCAAAATAAACTTCCGGGTCTCTGGCAATACCGTCTTTCAGTTCGATCAGCGTGGTAACTTTGCCGGTGGCGAGATTGATGGATTTCATGGCGCCGCCGCCGGTAAAGCTGTCGGTGTTGATTTCCCCGGTCTGGAACAGAGTGGCGGTGTTGTGATGATCCACCCGGTATTGCCGACGGACGACGAACAGAATGTCATGCTCACTGACAAGCGGATTGGAAAGAAGTGCTGCTCGCTTAAACGTATTGTACTTTTCCAAAATATTTTCCACTGCACGTTCGTTCTTGGGAGGCGTCTGTCGGAATCGGTCGATTGCCTTTTGGAACTTGTCGAGTTTATCCCGGAAGAGATTCCACTGCTGCTGTTTTTCCGGAAAACGTTCCGCCATATCCTCAATCGCCAGTTTCAGCGACTGGGGATTGGCTTGCTTAAGGGCTTCCGGTATTGCCGGCTGCTCATTGCCAAAGACGACGGTTTGCAGCAAAAGTCCGAACAGAAGACTGCTTAACACTATATAACACGGAATAACTTTTTTCATCTTACTTTTCCTGTATTTAATAATCATGCCCCTGCGGGCACATTATATGGTTTCGGGTAGAACAAGTTTCGGTGGAATCAACAGCCGTGCACCGACCGGTGCATCCGGGTTGGCGATACGGCTAAGCAGTTTATCGGTAGCCCGGCGTCCCATTTCATCGGTGTTGATATCGATGGTTGCAGGCCGCGGACTCATTTGAGAAAGATACAGTTCCTGGTTCCGGCGGGAAATCACTTCGATGTCAACGCCCGGCTTGAGGCCGAGGCCTTTTAAGACTTCATAAGCCAGCACGGTAAAATCATCAGCCGGAATGTGCAGGCCGGTAGGGCGGCTGTCGGCAGGAGCATCCGCAATCTTTTTGAGCTGTTCGACCATGGCTTCCTGTGCCTTTTGGCGGTCCCAGATGCCGCTTTGGAGCGAATGGAAATCACAGGTAAGCATTTCAACAGTAGCGGCATGTCGCTGTGCGGTTGCCTGAAAGGTCCAGCCGATTTCCTGAAAGCCGCCATGGTTTGAGACGGGGTTTAAGTAAGCAATGTGCTTGTGCCCGCGATCAATGAGATAACGGGCAGCCATGTCGCCGCATGCGGGGTAATCGGATCCAATTCCGTCTGCCCAGTAATCGTCGCCTGTGTGGCGGGGGCCGCCGAGCATTAATACGACATTGTGTCCTTTTAGAGCCTGCCGTAGTTGGGGTGATGACTGGCCCATCAGCAGAACCCCGTCAAGCCGGTCGGTGGTGACCATCGCCGGCAGGGTGTATGGGTCCGGAAGCTGTGTGAACACCATTTGCATGTTAGCCGCGGCCAAGTGACGCTCCGTGGCTGTCATGATTTCCGACATGAGCGGCTGGGCCAGGTAGTCCGGCGCCCACTGAACCAGCAAAAAGCCGACCAGACCGGTTTTCAGGGTTGGCTCACGGTGAGCATCTATTTTGCGGTGATGGCGGCGTTTTCGGATTGGGACATAGCCCAGTTCTTCAATTGCCTGATTCACCCGCTGAACGATGTCTTCTGAAACATACGGGTGGTTATCCAGGACACGTGCTACGGTTGTGTCCGAGACACCGGCCTCAGAGGCAACTTGTTTCATTGTAACCGTCATAAACGACTCCTGAAGCGATTAATATTTAATTCTACTGCTTAATATACCACAAAAGACATGTTTGTCAAATGTAAAAGACACTTGTTTTTGTTGATATATTGCACAAATAATTCATTTTTGAGAAATAATTTTACAAAATTCTTGACATTTTCAAAAAGTGGATTAGTCTCTCATTGAAAAGACATGTTTTGTGTGAAAAGAAAGACACAAAAGACATAACGGTAATCTCGTTTTTCAGGAGGCTCTATTGTGACTGATATTACGACAACTCTTATAATATCATTTGCGGCCGGTATTTTCGGGGCTGCATTTGGGGCTTTGCCGGCGTTTATCCTGTGCGGATTGTTTGGGATCATCGGTGCGGCCGCAAAAATTTGTGGAGCGGGGGATATTTTTACGCTCGTGCTGACGTGGGGGTTGCTATTAGGCCCTCAGACTTCTTTTGCCGGTGGCTTTGCCGCGGCAGCCTACGCCGCTAAACGAGGTTATATTCCCAGCGGCCGCGATATCTGCTCCGGTCTGATGGGCCTAAACAAGGCCGATGTTCTACTGGTGGGCGGGGTGTTTGGCGTGATCGGGCAACTACTGATGATACTGTTTAACCAGGTGCCGAATATCAACGGGATTGCATGGACCAATACGCTGGCGCTTTCGGTTATCGGTTCGGCGTTTATTGCACGGATCGCGTTTTGCAAAGAGGGGATTTTGGGCAAGGTCAAGCCGGGGACGAGTCGTTGGCGACCGACCGAGGATGTCTGTTGGCTGCCGTGGCAATCAAAACCGACTCAATTGTTATTGATCGGTATCGGTATGGGCTTTCCTGCGGCCTATATCATCACTGCTAATCCGGATATGCTGTTTTTAATGTTCGGCATTGGTGCGTTTTCACTGATTTTCCTGCAGTACGGTACCCAGATTCCAGTAACACACCACATTGGCCTGGCGGCGGGATATTTCGCAGCGGTCACCGGTAATTTCTGGTGGGCGGCTACGATGGCCTTAGTCGCCGTGTACCTGGCGGAGTTTTTCGCCTGCCTGTTTTTGATTCACGGTGACAGTCACATTGACCCGCCGACCTGTTCGCTGGTGGTTGTTTTTTCACTGCATCCGCTGCTGTCTTTGACCGGCGTGCTTGACAGGGCCGCGGACGGTTCGCTGCTGTCGCCGACATGGCTGCCGGTCATCTGCTGGGTTGTGGTTGCGGCTGGTGGATTTGGTTTACTGACACTGTTGAGAGGCAAAGAGCCTGCGGCAGAAGCTGTTGCTGCCCAAAAGGCTGCGTAGTGAAATAGGAATTATATTAAAACAATAGGGTTCAAAATATTGGAACCACAGCTATAATGAAAGGGCATAAAAATGAATAATTTTGAATTTTACAATCCGGTCAAGGTTGTTTTTGGTCCCGGTGAAATTGCTAAAACCGGCGATGAAGCGGCTAAAATCGGCAAAAAAGCATTGCTCGTGACTTATAAAGAGCATGATTTCTTTCAGGCGTTGATTGACCTGGTCTGTTCGCTTTGTGGCGGCAGCGGTGTCGAAGTGGTGCCGTTTTATGAAATTACGGCCAATCCGCTGATCGGTCAGGCTCAAAAGGGCGTTGAAGCCTGTAATGAGCATGGCGTCGATTTTATCATTGGACTTGGCGGCGGCAGTGCCATGGATGCGGCTAAAGCAATCGCCGCTGGTGTTAAATATGACGGCTCGCTGTGGCAGATGGTCGCGTCACGACATGACGGTTCGGAGATAAAGTTTCCCCATGAGGCATTGCCGATGATGATGATCCCGACGCTTCCGGCAACCGGTAGTGAGATGAACTGCTGCGGCGTGATTACCAACGAAGCAACGACCGAAAAGTCGTACTTCTGGGATCCCTGCCTGTATCCGGTGGTATCGATTGTCGATCCGGAGCTGACGTGCTCGCTGCCGGGATATCAAAGCGCCTGCGGAGCGGCCGATACGATTTCGCATGTGCTGGAATTTTATATCAATGGTCTTGAAGACACGTTCCTGAACAATCGTATCCAGGAAGGTGTCATGCAGACATGTTTTGAATACGGACCGAAGGTTTTGGAAGATGCCGAAGATGTTTCCGCCCGCAGTCAATTGCAGTGGGCATCGATTATGGCGCAAAACGGTATCAGTCAGCCGGGGAACGGCTGGACGCCGATGCACCAGATTGGACATGTGCTGTCGGCTCGGTATAATATTGCTCACGGGGCGTCGCTGTCGATTGTGATGCCGGCGTGGATGAAAGTGCTGAATCACAAACGCCCGGAGCGTTATGAAACGTTTGCGACGAATGTTTGCGGAATTTCGCCGGAAGGCAAGACGCAGCAGGAATTAGTTGACGCGGGAATTGCTTATTTTGAGAACTTCCTGCGGGATTCTGGTGTACCGACGACATTGAGTGAAGCGGGAATTCCTGCAGCCGATATTGAAGATATCGTTGCTGATGCCGTGCGCATCAGCTTTGGACCGGATAAGATGCTGAGCTGTGTGCCGCCGGTGTCGCCGGAAGAAGCGGTTACGGTTTTGAAAACCGCGGTTTAGAAACAGAGGAAACCAATGATGGACTTAACAGTGAATGACATAGCGAGAATGCTGGATTTGAGTGCGGTTCAGGCCGATAGTACTGAAGCCGATGTGCGGGATATGGCGGCGTTGGCAAAACAGTACAATTGCGTGGCCTGTTTTGCAATGCCGGCTTATACGGGTTTGCTGGCCGAGCTTTTAAGTGATGCGCCGCAGGTGGCCGTGGCCGGCGTGGTGGGTTTCCCTTCGGGTGCCAATACAACGCACTCAAAGGTCCGGCAGGCCTGTGAGATGCTGGAGGCCGGATGTAAAGAGCTGGACATGGTGATTAATATCGGCAGACTGAAATCCGGCGATACGGACTATGTTTGCCGAGATATGGCGGCGGTCATTCAGGCTGCGGGCAATGTGCCGGTGAAGGTGATTCTCGAATGTCATTACTTGACGAATGACGAGATGAAAACCGCTTGTGAGCTGGCGGTTAAAGCCGGGGTGGCCTTTGTCAAGACCGGGACTGGATGGGCGTCGACCGGGGCGACCGAGGATAACATCACCCTGATGAAAGAAACGGTTGGTGAGCGGGCGGAAGTGAAAGCTGCCGGGGGTGTTCGCGACCTTGAAACGCTGTTGAAACTGCATCGGCTTGGCGCTACGCGTTTTGGCGTCAGTTCAAAATCCGCAAAAGCTATCTTAGAGGAAATGGAGCAGAAAAAATGAGCCAATACATAATTGCTTACGACCTGGGAACCGGCGGCAACAAGGCATCGTTGTATGACGTAGAAGGCAACTGCCTGGCCGAGAATTTTTCGGCCTATGAAACGCTATACCCCCAAAAGGGATTTCATGAACAGCGTCCGGAAGACTGGTGGCAGGCGATTGTGACCAGTACGCGGAATTTGCTCAATCAAACGGATATTCCTGCTGAACAGATTACCTGCTGCGGTATTTCTGGCCACAGCCTTGGCGTTGTGCCGATGGATAAGGACAACAGCCTCTTGCGGGACTCCACGCCGATCTGGTCGGATTCACGAAGCGAGGCAAAGCAGTTAGAGCCGTTTTTTGAAAAAGTCTCGGAAGAAAAATGGTATCAGATGACCGGTAACGGATTCCCGGCGGGTCTGTACTCGATTTTTAAAATCCTGTGGTATCGAGATAATGAGCCGGAGATTTACGAAAAGATTCACAAGGTCATCGGAACCAAGGACTATATTAATTTTAAATTAACCGGCAAAATCGCTACCGATTATTCGTATGCGTCCGGCTGCGGTGTCTATGATCTCGCCAATTGGAAATACAGCGTCGAACTGATCGCGGCGGCTGGGATTGGTGTGGATATTCTCCCGGAAATTGTTCCCTCGACGGAGGTGCTGGGGACATTAACGCCTGCTGCGGCAGATGAACTTGGCCTGAGTGAAAAGGTACAGGTGGTTGCCGGCGGAGTGGATAATTCGTGTATGGCTTTGGGTGCCCGGGCGTTTAAGGAAGGGCGGTCGTATAATTCGCTGGGTTCATCAAGTTGGATTGCGGTTTCCTCCAGCAAGCCGCTGATTAATGAGAAATCACGTCCTTATGTATTTGCGCATGTGGTGCCGGGAATGTTTGCCAGTGCAACGGCAATTTTTTCGGCCGGCAGTAGTTTTCGCTGGGTACGGGATGTTTTGTGTGCGGACTTAGTCCAGCAGGCTGAAAATGAAGGCCGCGATGTTTATGAATTGATGTGTGACCGTGCGAGCCAGTCGCCGATTGGGGCCAAGGGGCTGCTATTTAATCCGTCGCTGGCGGGCGGTTCATCGCTTGACGAAAATCCCAATATTCGAGGTGCTTTTCTGGGGCTTGACCTCGGACATGATAAAAGCGATGTCCTGCGTGCGGCCATGGAAGGCATTGCAATGGGATTGCGAGCAGCGTTGGATGAACTGAAGGCACTGACGCATCTGACGGATGAAATGATTGTTGTCGGCGGTGCCAGCAAAAGTGCGTTCTGGCGGCAGATTTTCTCGGATGTGTACAATATGAAAATTACTAAAACCTCTGTCGATCAGCAGGCCGCGGCACTGGGAGCGGCGGCTTTGGCGGCGGTGGGAACCGGCCTCTGGGATAATTTCGATGTCATCGACCAAGTGAACGCGATAGAATCAACGGTTGAGCCTAATGCCGACATGGTGAAAGCGTATGACAAAATCATGCCGGTTTACCGGAAGGCATCCGTTTATCTTGCGGATTTGGGCCAGGAAATCGTTTCGCTATAAGAAGAGATGTTAACTTATTCGGTGTCCGTTTGGAGTTTGGCACGCTTGATTCCCAGTATATTCGCCAGGTATGTATAGTGATTTGTGATCAGCCGTGCCGCCAGTTCGCTGTTATGGCTTTGTATCGCCTCAAACAATTCCTGGTGGGTTGAGGTGCCCGGCGCTTCAAGATGATGACTGTAATCTTCCCGGCTCATTGACTTGGTAATAATCTGGTAAGCCATCGCATACCATTGCAGCAGCTTAGAGCGGAACAGAAGTCGGAAATCATTGCCGCCGGCGAACTCGACAACTTCCAGATGGAAGGCAATGTCTGCCCGGCGAAACGATTCGATGTCCGAATCGGCTTTGGCGGTTTCCATGACATCGAGAATTTTCTTTAAGACATTAATTTGTTCCGGTACAGCAGTGGCCGCCAATGAATAGAAGGCCCCGGTTTCAAAGCTAATACGGAACATGTAGATTTCCCGGGCAATCTCCGGATTGCTGAAATCCACCAGGAAAGACCCTTTATTGCCAATCGTCTCAATCCAGCCTTCCTGACGCAGGCGGAAAATGGCTTCCCGGACAGGGCCATTGCTCATTTTCAGGGCCTTGGCGAGGACGGATTCGGTGATCTTGCCGCCGTACAGGACGGCGTCGGTATCTCGCTGGTCCGGGAAAACAAGGTTTTTCAGAATATGTTCGTATGCCTGATCGGCAAGCGTCAGGTTCCCCGAATTGCCGCGCAGCGGGATATACTCGAATACCTGGCTCATGGATTCGACGATATCTTCAGCTTTGGCTTTGTAATTGATTGCTGCCACCTCTATCTACCTTCCATTTAGACAAAACCGTATTATACATCACCGTTGGTTGTCTGTCAAATGTTCCTTTTTGTGCGTTTCAATGCGTTTTTTGACGGTTCTGCGGTCCAGTCCCGTTTGACGGGCAACATCTTCGTAGGTGCCACAGCGGTCGTAGAGCAACCGGCAGTAGCCATTCAGTAGTTCGTCGGCAGTCAGGCTGCCTGTTGTGATGCCGTCTGCCAGTTTTTCCCTGATTCCAGTGTTTTCAGCTCCATGCCCCTCGTAATGGCGTTTAACAATGACCCGACGAATGCATTGAGCCAGTTCACGGACATTACCCGGCCACGGATAATCGACGCCGAGTTGTTTATCGATGACGTCCAGAACACGCTCGACCAACGGCGGATTTTCACTGCCGGAGATAACCGTGGTAAAATGTCCGGCCAGTTCGGCCAGTTCGTCAGGGTTTTCGGCGATGCGTTCAGCTAATGACGGTACATGAATGCAGTCCGAGCACAGCCGGTAGTAAAAGTCATCACGAAATCTCTTTTCCTGCCGCAGTTCGTCGATGGGGCGGTTGGTCGCGGCGATAACCCGACCTTCAAACCGGCGGGTTTCATGGGATCCAACCGGGCAAAAAGTCCGTTCTTCCAGAACTTTGAGCAGCTTGACCTGAGCAGGAATGCTGACTTCGCCGATTTCGTCGAGGAAGATGGCTCCATGTTTGCCGCAGAGTGAAAAGACACCGTGGTGTTCGCTGACGGCGCCGGTAAAAGCGCCTTTGGTGTGGCCGAACAATTCCGATTCCAGCAGTGATTCGACGTATTGCGACAGATTAATCGGTAAAAAGATCTGCGTGAAGCTTGTGGCGAATTGTTTTTTTGCAGGATCAAAGGGGATGAATCCGCTGCGTCCGATAGCGGCGGCCGCAGCGCCTTTGCCGCTGCCGGTTGGGCCTTCCAGTAAAGTCGAAAAATCTTCCATGCGGTTCCACAGTCCTTTTTCGTAGTCGCGAATATCGTAGGTGAAAATATTGTTCCACAGGTCCATCCGCAGCTTGCGCATGGATTGGCTTTTGCCAACCAGGCTTCGGTGGATAAAGAAGAATGTTCGACGAATCTGGTAGAACATCGAAAACAGTTGGACCGCTTCGTTTTCCGTAAAGCCCCGGGTTGTTAAGTCACGGATGGCGGTGTTTGCGAACGACACTTTCAGCGGCATTTCGCTTTGCTGCTGGGCGACAATAAAATCATCGAAAGACAGTGAGTAGTTGTGGTACACCTCAAAAAGATAGGTGTATCGCATGACTTGTGCATCATCGCCTTCAAAGTCCTGAAATCTGCATTGTCGCTGCGGATCCAGTTGTTTAAGTCTGTCGGCGATGGCCTCGACGACTTTTGGTATCAGTTGACGCCATTCAGTAACATTCATGGCCCCGGCGATTTGCTTATCAATGGCGAATCGCTCCTCGCTGAAGGGGTTTGTGCTGGTGGCATTCTGAACCAGTTTGAAATAGTCCCGATCCTTCTTTGCTAATCTTATTTTCTTCATACATAAATTGTACACCCGGCGGTCATTCGTTGTCAAACGTAAAATAAAAGTAATTTCACAGAAGATTGTCCGGTTTTTGTAAGATTTTATTGGGTAATGGGTTATGGTTTTGATGTTAGTTTGGCACAGAAGTTGTTAATAGAAAAAATGAGAAAAAACAATTTTTGAAAGGAGAATAAAATGGAAACCACAAAACAAGCCACACGGCTGATCGCAATCATGTTGCTGGCGTTATTGATGATTCTGGGTGCCCGAGCCAGGGCGGCAGGGCTTCTCAAGCCCACCAACGGTGATGCATCCGATGTATTCATCAAGTCTCACCGCGTCAATGTTGTGATTAATAATGGATTTGCAAAAACCGAGGTAGATCAGGTTTTCGGCAATAACAGCGACATTGATCTTGAAGCGATTTATACTTTTCCCATTCCCAAGCAGGCCAGTTTGTCTGAGGTCAGCCTTTGGATTGACGATCAGGAAGTTGTTGGCGAGGTACTCGAAAAGAAGAAGGCACGGGAAGTCTACGAAGACCAGGTTTCCAAGGGCAATGACACCGCGATTGCCGAAAAGAATGACTATATGACATTTGATGTCGCGGTTTATCCCGTCCGCGCCGGCGGCGAAACACGAATTCGGCTGGTTTATTATCAGCCTCTGGAAATTGACAGCAATGTCGGGCGGTACCTCTATCCTTTGGCGGAAGGTGGCGTGGATGATGAGCGAATCGCCTTTTGGTCGGTTGATGATGTGGTGCACGAGACGTTTTCGTTTGACCTGACATTGAAATCGGCATTTCCCGTAAAAGATGTGCGTTTGCCCGGTTACATGGATAAAGCACTGATTGAGCAGACTCAGCAGGCGGCAGAAGAGCAAACCGGACAGTCTGATGAGTATCATGTACGCCTTGAGTCCGCAGAAGGTGACGCCCTGACGCGGGATATTGTGGTCTATTATCGCCTGGCCGATGATGTGCCCGCGCGGGTGGAGGTGGTTCCTTACCGGGCGGATAAGAATACGGACGGTACGTTTATGGTAGTGGTGACTCCCGCAGCGGATTTGCAGCGGATTACCGAGGGCGTTGACTGGGTTTTTGTACTGGACAAATCCGGCTCGATGAGCGGCGGTAAAATCGCGACGCTTGCCGACGGCGTCAGCCGGGCGATTGGAAAAATGTCTCCCGAAGATCGTTTTCGCATTATCACATTCAACAACGGGGCACAGGATTTCAGCGGCGGCTATCAAAATGCCACGCCCGCGAATGTTCAGAGTATTCTGGGCAAACTCTCGAAACTTAAGGCTGACGGCGGGACGAATTTGTTTGCCGGTGTCTCAAAGGCCTATAACGGGCTGGATGATGACCGGACAACCAATATTCTGCTGGTGACTGACGGTGTTGCCAATGTTGGCCCCACACAGCACAGCGACTTTTTGAAGCTTTTGCGTCAGTATGACATCCGGCTTTTTACTTTTGTCATCGGCAACAGTGCCAATCAGCCCTTAATGGAGCGTCTGGCAAAGGATTCCAACGGATTTGCCATGAATATCTCGGATTCGGATGACATTGTCGGCCGAATTCTGCAGATTAAAAACAAAGTGCTGTACGAAAGTCTCCACGATGTCGAGTTGAAGTTCCACGGCGAACGCGTTAAACAACTGACGCCCGCCAACCCCGGCAGTCTCTATCAGGGCCAGCAGCTTGTGATGTTTGGCCGGTATGCCGGAAGCGGGCCCGTCAAGGTTGAGCTGAAAGCCAAAATCTCCGGCCAGCAGCATAGCTGGGATTGCCAGGTTGATTTCCCCGAGGTCGATACGGATAATCCTGAGATCGAGCGGCTGTGGGCGTTATCGATGATTGAGGAAGCCATGCAGGAAATTCGAGAATATGGCGAAAAAACATCGCTTCAGAAAACCATTATGGACCTGGGGACCGAATACTCGCTGGTGACGGATTACACCTCGATGGTGGTTCTATCCGAAGAGCAAATGGAAGAAGCAGGCATCCAGCGACGTAATGCCAACCGTGTCAATCGTGAACGCAAGGCCCAGCAGGCCCGTCAGCATCAGCCTGCCAAGAATTACCGTGTCGATCAAAACAAGCAGAATCCTTCCGGTAACAAAGGAGCTTTCGACGGCCGTCGGTCTCCCGGTTTCGGGACAGGCCCTGTCGGACCTTTGTTTGTCGGATTAGCTGTGTGGTTAAACCGTAGGAAACGGAAACAATAAAAGGCAGTCTTGCCGATGCCGGGGCGACTTCGCGGATCGTCCCGGCAGGAAAGGTTTAACCATGAAACGAAAAGAACTAATAATATTTGCTGTTATTATTATACTGGCCAACGTCTCATTGCTGTTTGGTCGGGTTGCTGACGGGTTTATCTATCTGCCCGAAAAAGTATTTGCCGGCCAATTGTGGCGTCTTATTACCCATCCTTTCGTTCATGTCAGCGGCTATCATCTGTTATTGGACGGTGCTGCATTTCTGCTGCTGTATGCTCAAATTCAGGAAAAGAGTTTTGCTCGCCGGATACTTTATCTTCTGGGAATTCATGCGGCAGTGGTCGCGACGGTAACGCTGAGTCTTCCTGCTGTCACCTCTGCCGGTTATTGCGGACTGTCCGGATTGGCGCATGGACTGATGGCTCTCTGGTGCATCGAGAGAATCGCCTCAAGTGGAACCGACAAGCTTGAACGTCGTCTTGCCGCTGTCGTCGGAGTGGGATTGCTGGCGAAAAGCCTTTATGAGGCTGCTGTCGGGCATGTATTTTTTGAATCGATTCACTTTGGTTCCGTCGGTATTCCTGTGGTGATCAGTCATCTGGCCGGCGTCATGGGGGCGGTTATTACGTATGGAATTCTGAATATTTCTCAAATCAAAAATAATGCAAAAAGAATCAAAAAAGCATTTTCTTCCATAGAAATGGAGGCAATAAAATGAAAATTCTACTGATTTCACCGGCGTCCGGATATTGGCGAAAGATTGGCCGACGCAAACTGTTCAGCGGCCGGACATTTCGCTTTTCAATGCTGTCGCTTTTGACTGTGGCAAAACTCAGCCCGGCGGATGCGGAAGTTACGATTGTCGATGAACAGATTGAAGATGTCCCGATTTATGATCGTTACGACCTGGTCGGCATCACCTGCATGACGGCGACGGCGCCGCGGGCGTTTGAGTTATGCGATTATTTCAAAGATCGCAATATTCCCGTGGTGCTTGGCGGTTTTTATCCCAGTTTAAATCCGCAGGCGGCGTTGGAGCACGCAGATGCGGTAGTGGTCGGGCCTGCGTTTGAGGCCTGGCCACGTCTTTGTGAAGATTCCCGCGGCGGTTCGCTGAAATCGGTCTATTACGGCAATCCCGCCGCGGCGGTTCCGCAGACTTTGCCTCGCCAGATGGTTCAATCGGGCAATTACTCCACGCCCAACGCAACTTATGCGACGATGGGATGCCAAAATAAGTGTAAATTCTGCTCGATCAGTACGGTGTACAATGCTCATCACTTCACCCGGCCTGTCGAGGAGGTTGTCGGCGAAGTGGCGTCTTTTGATACTAAGTTCTTCATGTTTGTCGATGACAATTTGACACAAAACCGTGACTATGCCTTGGACTTAATGTCGGAACTGACCCCACTGAAAAAGCAGTGGATTACGCAGGCGTCGATTGAGATTGCCGACGATGACGAATTGCTGTCGGCCATGTCAGACGCCGGCTGTATCGGAGTCTTCATCGGGCTGGAGTCGTTCAATGAAACCGTACTCGACCGGACCGAGAAAGGCTTTAATCGACCCAACCATTACAAGCAGGCGATTGACAAACTGCATGCGTATGGGATGTTTGTGCAGTCCGGCGTGATTTTTGGTTTTGCCCAGGACAATGTGCACGTCTTTGAATCGACGCTGAAAATGCTGGAAAAGATCGGCATTGACGCGATTCAAACATCCATCCTGACGCCCATTCCGGGTACGCCGCTGCATGAGGAAATGAAAGACCGTATCTTCGACGATGACTTAGACCATTACGACTATCGGCACACGGTATTTTGTCCGCACCGGATGACAGCGCCGCAACTGCAGGCCGGTGCTGATTGGGTGATTCGCAAGTTCTACTCGCCATGGCGGATTATCAAGCGAACGATACGCTGGCTGCTGACACCAGGGCTGACGCGTTATAAATGCCTGTTCGTGGTGAACTGGGCCTATTACGGCCGGACAAAGGCTTTTGGAATTAAGGGCTCAAATCCGGCAGCCGCAGAAAAGGGAACTTTGGCAGAAAGCGTATTGGCATGGATGACGGGCAAAAAACGTCCGGCCTGACAATGAGTATTTAAAATGAACAAAATCAAGGAAGGGACAAAATAATGAACGTAAACAATAATCAATCCCGAACCGTGAGCATTCCGTGGATTGGCAGGCATTATACCAAGCTGCTGGGACTATCCCTGAGTCGGTTGGGACTCAATGTGTTACTGCCGCCAAAGACCACCGATAAGACCATCCAGATTGGCGTACGGAACACGGCTGAGATGATTTGTTTTCCTTTAAAGCCGACGCTTGGTAATTTTGCAGAAGCCCTTGACGAAGGAGCGGACACATTGTTGATGTATGACTCACAGGGCCAGTGTCGTCTGAGACATTATTGGAAAATACATGAATTCACCTTGCGAAATATGGGCTATGAGTTTGAGATGTTCCATGTAAATTTCAAAAATGTTCTGCCGGTGCTGAAAAAGCTCAGCGGAGCTTCCTACACGCGGATTACCAAAGAGTTGTTTCGTTTTTACCGCTTAGTAAAAAAGTCCGATCAGGCCAAAGAGGCTTGGGCCGATGACCGGCCGAATATCGGCATTATCGGTGAAATATTCACCTGCTGTGATGAACGCATTAATTACGGCATCGAAAATAAAATCAAAGCTCTTGGCGGTAAACCCGTTAATACCGTTACCTTGTCATCTTTTATCAGAGGGAGTTTTCTGCGAAAACTGCCCTGGCGTTCAGCTAAAAGCACATATGACCGGCAGGCCGCGAAATATCTCAATGGCGATCTTGGCGGCCACGGCAAAGAAAATATTTCTCATTTGCTGAAGATGGTCGATCAGGGCATCGGTGGTATTATACATCTATTGCCAATGAGCTGTATGCCGGAAACATCCATCGAGCCGTTTGTGACGTCGATCTGCCGTGAGCACGATGTGCCGCTGCTGCGAATTCCGATTGATGAGAATACTGCCGAGGCAAATCTGGACACCCGGCTGGAAACATTTGTAGAATTGATTAAAATGAGAGGGAACCAATGAAGACATATATAGGATTAGATGTGGGCAGCGTTTCCGTGAAGCTGGCGGCTGTCGATGAGAATGAAAAACTGATCAATTCCATCTATTTGCGAAACAGCGGATTGATCGAGACGGTTCAAAAGGGGCTTGAAGTGATGGCCGATACCTCTGACGTGGCGGGTGTGGGAGTTACCGGCAGCGGGCGGCGATTTGTCGGAATGTTTGTCGGTGCCGATTTGATTAAGACCGAAATCCTGGCGCATACCGTCGGGACACTGTCGTTTTATCCAGAGGTGCGGACGCTTATGGATATTGGCGGCGAAGATTCCAAGCTGATGACACTCAATCATGGCGTGCTGGAAAATTTCCAGCTCAATTCCATCTGTTCAGCGGGAACAGGCAGCTTTCTCGAATCCATTGCCTCCCGGATGGGGATTCGGATTGAGGACGTGGGCGATATTGCCCTGAAAAGCACCCGCCGGCTCGATTTTCCATCCAAGTGCGGCGTCTTTACCCAGTCGGCGGTCGTCTCGCGGAAAAATACCGGTGCTGCCAAGGAAGATATTCTCATGGGCGTCTGTCGGTCGCTGGTGGCCAATTACCTGACGATGGCCAAGGGCACATCGCTGGAGCCGCCGTTTGTGTTCCAGGGCGCCACGGCCAAAAACAAAGCGATTGTAGCGGCGTTTGAGGAAGAATTGGGGCACAAGGTGATTGTACCGGAATATTGTGACGTGATGGGGGCGATTGGTTCGGCAATTATGGTCAAACGTGCCCAACCGGCACAGACTGTCTTTAAAGGCTTCAGCCTGCTGGATAAACACTATGAGACACAAACCGAGATTGCCGATGGCTGTGAAAATCACTGCGAAATCAACCGGCTGTACGAAAATGGGCAATACGTCGGTTGCATTGGCAATAAATGTGACAAATGTGCGGTTATGACTGTTTCGAATAATGTACCGAGCGTGCTATGCGCCTGATAATACGGTTCAGGAATGGATAACATTAATCGAAAGGAGAGGCAGACAATGCGAAAAATGATAATTATGATAGCGACAATTGCGATTTTAGCTGCGGGGTGTCAGGAAGCATCGACCCGAAAGATGGTTTCTGGTCACACGGAAAAGCAGTTGCTTCGGATTGGCGTTTATGACAGCCGGGGAATTGCGATTGCCTATGCACATTCCGGTTTCAACGATGAACGCTATCGACAGATGAAGGCCCAATTGGACGCGGCACAAGCGGCAGGAGATGAGCAAAAGGTTGCCGAAATAAAACAACGCGGCAAAGACGACCAAGCCAAAAAACATTTACAGGGATTCGGTACGGCTCCGGTGCATGAGTATCTGGAGGTTGTGAAGGACCGGATTCCGGAGGTCGCGAAGGTCGCCGGTGTTGATGTCATTGTCAGTAAGTGGGAAACGGACTTTCTGGCGGATGATGTTGAAACCGTCGATGTGACCATGGAACTGGCAAAGCTGTTCAATCCCAAAGAGAAAGCCTATCAGTGGATCGAACAGATGAAAGACCAAAAGCCGATTGATCATGCAGAAATCCGGCGTCTTGAGAAGGAAGACCCGAATTTCTAAGGAAAGTGTAGATGCAGGGATTCAGGAAATGCCGTATCCAGGCCCGGCCTGGGTGGTATAAACAGCGTTAAAATTGAAAGATTGCTTTCTGGGGATGAATATGTTACAAATACTGTGTCAACAACGGATAATCAGGGAGAATGCAGCGTTGAAGGATCGACCGGTATTACTACCGATACAGCAGGCCGACCCATCCGGCTACGATGCGGATGCACAAGCCTATTTTGCGCATTATAACCTGGATATGGAAGGGCTTACCCTCGAGCATCGTTTCGGCTCGTTTGAATCGGGCGGTTTTACGCTGGCAGCGCATCTCTATAAACCTGCTCAATACACTGCAACCGTGGTACTCCTGCATGGTTACCTCAACCACAGCGGGCAATTCAAAAATCTCATCCGGCATCTGCTGGGAAACAATTTTGCCGTGGCGGTTTATGATTTGCCCGGCCACGGCCTGTCTTCCGGCAAAACTGCGGAAATTAATTCGTTCGATCAGTATGTACAAACCACGCTGGATTTTTTAAGCATTGGCCGGCAATTCCTCGATGGTCCGTATCATGTTCTCGGATTCAGTACGGGGGCGGCGATTTTGATTGAGATGCTGATCGATGACAAAGCGGATGATTTCAATAAGATTCTTCTGGCCGGGCCGCTGATTCAGTGGAGCGCCTATGAGCAGTCCAAGGCGACGTACAGGGTTTATAAGGAGTTCACCGATAAGATCGCCCGGTTCCATCGCAGAAATTCGTCGGATAAGGATTACCTGCGATTCAATAAGACGCAGGATTACCTGCACGCCCACCATTTGTCGCTGCGATGGGTCAAGGCACTGTTTGACTGGAACGAAAAGGTTGAGGCCGCCGATGTGTGTGACCGGAAAATGATGGTCATTCAGGGCGACAAGGATGGCACAGTCGATTGGCAATATAATTTGAAGCTGATTGCCAAAAAGTTTCCGAATGCCAAAACTCAAATGATTCCCGGTGCCAACCACGAACTGTTCAACGAGGCCCCGGAATATAAACAGCAGGCATTGGACTCTGTGACAAACTATTTTAGACAGGATTAACGGGATAAACAGGATTTTTAAAAACCTTAAGATAAAATCAGTGTCAATCAGCGTTAATCAGTGTCAAAAAAAACATAAAATCTGTGTAATCTGTGGACAAATACAGGAGTAATCAAATGGCATCAAAACCCAAAGCAAAAGGCTCATGGGGCGTTCGGTTTTTTATTTTCGTTCTGGGCATCACGCTCGGTATCTTATTTTTCTGGCTGTTGAATGTTCTCGAGAAGGATATTGGTAATATCAAAATGCCCGACAAGAAGCATGTGCGGGCTGAATTTGTGGATGAATCCCTGGATACGCAGCAGAAAACACTAAATAAAGATATCCAGCGTCTGGGCCACAAGATTAAGACGCTCGGCGAACAGCTTGAGAATGTGGTAACCATTACACGAAATCACCAGAATACGATCAATCAACTGCTGCCGATTCAAAAACAGAGCATCGAACAGGGCGTTGAGTTTCCAGATGAAAGCAAACAGGCCTTGAGCGGTGCCCAGTCTGCTTTTCTTGACAATCAAAAGCTTCAGCAGAATCTAAATAAACAAATCAGTGAACTAACGCTTGCGCGACAGGACAAACAGGCAGAACTGCACGATCTGGAAGAGAAAATCAAACCGCTCGAAGAGGATTTTAGTGAGGAATGGCAGCGTCTTTCGGATTTACACGATATAAAGGTTGCCGCGATTAAACTGGGCGTTTTGATTCCAATCTTTATTGTAACATCTGTATTTTTTATGAAATTTCGCACCAGTGCCTACTGGCCGCTGGTCTGGGCGACATTTATCGCGGCATTTATCAAGATTGCTTTTGTCGCACATTATTATTTCGATGAGAAGTTGTTTAATTATATTGCAATTTTAGTTCTAATTGCGATCGTGCTGCGGTTGCTGATTTATTTGATTCGCATGATTGTCGCTCCGAAAAAAGATTTGCTGATTAAGCAGTACCAGCAGTTGTATGACAAATGCCTGTGTCCCGTATGCAGCAAGCCCATCCGAACCGGACCACTGCGGTATATCGGAGGACTGAAGAAAAAGTCGCCCCTGCATGTCGGCGGCGAATGCGGTCTGGATCAACAGCAGCCCTACTCCTGCCCATCCTGCGGCAGCGGATTATATCACAAATGTGAAAAATGCGGCAACATCCGCCATACACTGCTGCCATACTGTGAACACTGCGGCGATGAACGAAAATCTGATACAAATTGATACAATAAACAGAAGCGTGGAACGGCAGTGACACGATGCGACACAGAGAAGGGGAGAATGAACCATGAAGAACGTGAAAAGGATAAGAATTAAATCGGTGTCCTCGGCGCAGGGCTGCTGTGGGGAGTGCTGTCCGGAGAACGGTAAATATTTCCTTATTACAAAGGTGAAAATGAAAAACAGATTATTGTCTATGGCGGTTATTGCTGTATC
Source organism: Sedimentisphaerales bacterium (assembly GCA_028282905.1). Taxonomy (GTDB): domain Bacteria; phylum Planctomycetota; class Phycisphaerae; order Sedimentisphaerales; family Anaerohalosphaeraceae; genus 4572-13. Next base: position 24,293 of record JANQGW010000158.1, read on the forward strand.
TTTGCTTTTAGGCTCTTGTATCTTTTATCCGAAGCCTAATGTGAGAATCTTCAGCAAAGAAGGGGCGATGATGTTGGAAGCCTCAATATATAAAGGGCAAGTGTCACCCTATTATGAACTTACTGTTGGCCATCCGAGTTTTCCAATACGACAACTGCCGGAGGTATATATTGAGATTGATGAAGACCAGCGTGTTCTCTTGTCTGAGATTACTCCTGAATATCTTTTTTCAAATGCCTCTGAATCTCCGTTTGAAGAATCAAAATATTCAGATTGGCCGGAGGGTGCTTTTTCTATACGGATTGAAAATGAAAATAAGAGTAGATCGTACTATTTTGTCGCAACCCGTAAGAAACTCCTGCAATTCAGAACAGGTATGAAACCTGTTATTTGGAATAAAGAGCAAACCAAAAGATATACTTTTCCCCTCAGTCATCAGGATGCTGTGGAATTGTTTGGAGAACCGGGAACGGTCGTGGATTTTGTGCGGTATTAGCAGTAAGTATATATAATAGATGAGTACGAGTTATTTTGACTGAATAAGCGGTTTGTATTTAAGGAGGTGTAACGCATGGATGAATTTGTTGGTGTCTTGATTCTGCTGGGGATTCTGGTGTTTGCCGCCGGTCCCATCGCGGTGATTCTGGCGTTGGTGCTGTTTAATAAGCTTGGCCAGGTCGAGCGACGCCTCAAACAGATTGAGGCCCGCGGTATTGCGTCTGCGCCGCAGTCGGTAAAGCCTAAAGAAACGACTGTTGAAAGATTAACAGCGTCCCAGAAGGCACGCGCTTCGCAAGATGTCACGGTTCAGCCTCCAGTGGTTACGGCAAAACCCATTGTACCTCCTGTTCCGCCTATTCCACCGGCTATTGAGCCGAAACCGGGAAAAACTGAAGCGCAGCAAGTTGAAGTCCCGCCGGTCAATATCGGAAAGGTCGAGATTTCCCAATCACAGCCGGCCGATGCGGAAGTGCATCCGCCGGAACGGCCCAAACAGCCGCCGGTGACTGCTGTCTCGCAGCCGCCCAAGCCCGCGTCTAAGGGGATAGCGACACTGAAAGCCGGTTTCGAGGAGAAAATCGGTATTACCGCTGCACTGGTCGTTGGTGTGATCGTACTGATTGTCGGGGTGGGCTTCTTCTTGAAATATGTCTATGAAAATTCGCTGTTCAGCGATTTAGCCCGGGTATGGCTGGTGGCCGCGGGTGGGGCGGCTTCATTGGTTGTCGGTGAAATTATCCGCCGCCGCGATTACGGCATTGTTGCTAAAGGTCTGGCGGCTCTGGGGTTCGCCTTGCTGTATGCATCAGTATTCAGTGCCGGGCGGGTATATAGTTTGATTGATTTGACGACTGCACTTGTGCTGGCGTTATGCGTATCCGCCGGTGCGATGGCTTACGCTGTTTCGTTGAATGACCGGTTTACGGCGTTCCTGTCGCTATTGGGCGGCTATCTCAGCCCGCTTGTGATTATGTACGACAAAATTCTGCCGATGCCCGTGTTCAGCTACCTTCTGGCGCTGAGTATCGGGGCCATGGCGTCGGCGATGTTTCGCCGGTGGCGGGCGGTCAACTGGATTGCGTTTGTCGGCACCTATCTGCTCTATACCGTCTGGTTCGAGCAGTTCTATGCACCCAGCTATATGCGCCAATCATTGATGTGGGTGGGTATTTTCGGGGCGATGTATCTGGTCCAGCCGATTCTTTTCGGATTAGTACGAAAGGTCAACGCCCGGGCTGAAGATGTGACGTTGGTGGTAGCCAACAGCATCGCGGTCTTTTATTATTTCTCGCGAATTCTTTATGCGACTCATCAGCAGCAGCTGGCTCTGGCAATTGGTGCGTTCGGCATCATTCATCTTGGTCTCATGGCAGCGGTTCTGGTTCGCTGCCGGGATGATAAAAAGCTGTCCACAGCACTTGGTGTGCTGGGGACGGCACTAATCACAACGGCCATCGGTGTCTATTTTGCCGAAATGCCGCCGAAAATCCTCGGCTGGGCGGTCGAAGCAGTGGTGCTGACCTTTATCGGCTTGCGATATAAAAGTTATGCGGCCCGAATCATGGGATTTTTAGTGGCGGGTGTCAGTATTATTGGTTTGCTGTATCATCTGCCGCTGCACGACGGTCAGCCGTTCCGTCTGCTCGCCAACGGACCGTTCGCAACGTGGTTGTTTGTTTCAGCGGCATTGCTGGTCTGCTATGTCCTGTGGCGAAGGATGGCTGGTGTTGTCGATGCGGAGCGAGAATTCGGTTCACAGGTCTATTATGTGATTGGAGTCTTGCTGCTGGCATCCGGTTGCGCGTTGGAATGGTATGCGTATTGTGACCTGACATTTTTGAAGCAGGCGGTTTCGGACAGTCGTTTCCTGATGGGCATGACGCTGATTTCCTCGGCATTGCTGGCGGTATTATCAACCCGGCCGCTGCGGCCGGGAGGTGCCGGCGTTAAAACGATTGCCGCAATGACGGCGGTTGGCGGGGCGATTTTTACGGGGCTGACGGTTTTGGGTGTCTATACTGAGCCGTTTTTACTATTTGTTAATGTCCCGTTTGTTGTGGCGTGTGTGTTTGTGGTGTCCTTCTTCTGGAGTGTTCGGCAGCTAAGCAGCCGCTCCGAGCCGAACCCATTTCAGTCTGAGTTGGTCGATTCACTGGTGGTCGTGGGATTGATTCTGATTGCGGTACTGATCAGTGAACAGCTGTATATGTTCTGGTACTGCCGCCATGAATATGCCGGCCCGGTTGCCGGTTGGCGGGCCAATGCCTGGCGTTATATGACGATTGGCTGGGCGGTTTACGGCGTGGCGATGCTGTATGCGGGCATTCGATTTAAAAAAGCCCCGATCAAAGGCCTGGCCGCTTGTATGGCGGTCTTGTCAGTGGCCGGACTGTGTGCGGGATTGCCGCTGCACAAATCCGGCGATTTCAAATTTGTTTTTAATCTGCCGTTTATCACCTGGATTTGCTCGGCAACGGGACTGCTCATCGGTCACGGTCTGTGGCGGTTCATGCCGCAGGCACAAAAGCAGGAAAGAGAAAACTTTTCACAGGTCTATTACATCTTCGGCGTTTTGCTGGCGGGAATTGGGTGTGTGGTGGAATGGTACGCTCGCTGTCGCTGGCAGATCAGTGATACCCATACCGGCCAAGTCCATTTCCTTCTGGGCGTGGTGATTATGCTCGCGACGGTACAACTGGTTTGTTTTATCCGCTCACTCGCCCCGGCCGGATGGGGCGTTCGCGTGGTTGGTCTGGCGGTTGGTCTGTTTGGCGCCGGTTACGCGTTTTATGTCATGGGGCAGGTGTATGATGAGGCGTTTACGCTGTTTGCCAATGGGCCGTTTATGATTTTACTGCTCTATGTCGCGGCGATGCTGGCATCCGCGGCATTTACACGTGATGTCAAACTCGGAAAATGGTCGCTGGCGTTACCGATGGTATTGGCGGGACTGATTTTGCTGTGGGGAATTCTCAGCCAGCAGATTTATCAGTATTTCTACTGGCGATATGAATCTGATGCGGTGATTGAGAACTGGCGGTTTTCGGCGCAGATGTATATTTCCCTGTCGTGGGCCATCTATGCGGCTCTGCTGCTGCTGATCGGCTTTTTCAAACGGGCCGCGGGCGTGCGGTATCTGTCACTGACGATTTTTACCGTACTTTTAGGCAAAATTAACTGGGACATCCACGAATTGCCGACCGAATACCGGATTGCCACGTTTGTCACCACCGGCCTGATTCTGGTGGGCGTTTCATTCCTGTACCAGTTCCTCAAGAAAAAAGGCTTTTTTGACACTATACAAGACAAAAAAATAGAACAATTAAAAAATAATCCTGTAAATCCCGTAAATCCTGTCTAAAATATAATTCATGAAATTGGTGTAATCTGCTTGCCGGGCCGTAGCTTAGAGAGCGAAGGCTGGCGTACTAAATAAAGGACGCGAATATTGGATACGGACAACCAACCCATCAAAATGACCCGCTCATTCGACTGGCACAACGCCACCCAGTTTTTGGGGGCTTTAAACGATAACGTCTTCCGCTGGCTGTTAGTGTTCTTCTTGATCAATCTGACCGGTGACAAGATCGCTTCAGTGACTTCTAAAACCGGGGCTGTTTTTGTGATACCGTTTTTATTGTTTACGCCGATCGCCGGAGTCATTGCAGACCGTTTCAGCAAACGCAATATCATTGTCTTGACCAAAGTTGCGGAACTGGTCTTGATGGTGCTGGGACTGCTGGCATTTTATGCGGGACAGGAATACGGAATCTACATCGTGCTGTTTCTGATGTGTACGCAAAGTGCCTTTTTCGGCCCTTGTAAATACGGGATTATTCCCGAATTGGTAAAGCAGGACCAGATTTCCCGTGCCAACAGCTTTTTGGAAGGAATGACCTATTTGTCGATCGTGGTCGGCACAGCGTTTGCGACATGGCTGGCGGATTTACTGGAACCGCATTATTCACTGGCTTCTATTTCCTGTATTGTGATTGCGATTGCCGGTGTCCTGACCAGCTTTCGGATTGGAAAAACGCGTCCCATGTCAACCGGACGAACACTCGCGTCGGAAATGTCGATAAAAGAAGCCATCCTCATCGTAAAGAGAATCAAAAGTGACAAGTATCTCTTTATGACGGTGATCGCCAGCGCTTATTTTATGCTGCTGGGTGGTTTTGCTCAGATTAACATGATTCCGTTTGGCGACGAAGTTTGCGGGTATGATTATATCAAGAGCGGCTACCTGTTTTTAATTGCCGCCGTCGGTATAGGCATTGGTTCCTGGCTGGCGGGTAAACTGTCCGGCCGTTCGGTCGAGTTCGGTATTGTCCCTATCGGAGCGGCGGGTATGGCGATCATGTCAATTGGGTTGGGTTTGATGGGGTTTTTAACGGATCCCGGCAATGTGGCGATGTCATCGATTTTTGTGATGATTCTTGTGTTCGGTGTTAGCTGTGGCTTGTTTATCGTGCCGATTCACGCGTTTATTCAGATGCGTGCCCCTGATGAATTGCGAGGCAAAATTGTTGCCGCTTCCAATTTTCTGGGTTGGATTGGGATATTAGTTGCTTCCGGATTAGTCGGATTTTTCTGCGGAACATTGGGCGTAGCCTCCAGCACGATGTTCTTGGCCCTCGGTCTGCTGACACTCGTATTGGCAGTCGCCGCTGTGATCATCCTGCCGGACTTTCTGGTGCGGCTGATCGTGGTGCTGATGACGCGCACAATTTATCGCATCAAGGTGGTCGGCGAAGAAAATATCCCGCTTGAAGGGCCGGCCTTGATTGTGTCCAATCATGTTTCCTGGGCCGATGCGGTCGTGCTTGGCGCGACCCAGCAGCGGCGAATCCGTTTTGTGATGGACCGAGCCATCTATAGCCATCCGGCCCTGCACTGGCTGTTTAAACTGATGCGGGTGATCCCCATCAGTTCGACCGACCCGCCGCGTAAAATTGTCGGCGCTCTCCAAGAGGCTCGGCAAGCACTGGATGACGGCTTTTTGGTCTGCATCTTTGCCGAGGGCATGATTACACGTACCGGCATGCTGGGCAAGTTCCGCGCCGGCTTTGAGAAAATCGTCAAAGACAGCGATTACCCCATCATCCCGACGTATCTGGGCGGGTTGTGGGGCAGTATTCTCAGCCATTACCACGGTGAGTTGCTCACGTCCTGGCCGCGGAAACTGCCGTGCCCGGTCAGTGTCCATTTTGGATCGCCGATGCCGGCGACTTCGTCGCCGCGCGATATCCGCTGGGCGATTGAGGAGTTGTCAGTCGATTACTTCAAGCAGAAAAAATCCAATTGCCGCAGTCTGGGCGAAATGTTTGTCAAAACCTGCCGCAAACACTGGTCCAAAGAGTGCATGTCCGATACGACCGGCAAACGTCTGACATTTGGCAGGACACTGGCTGGCGCGACGGCGCTGTCGGAAAAAATCGCCTCGCAAACGGCTTCTCAGCAGAATGTGGGTATATTCCTGCCTTCGTCGGTGGTTGGTGCGGTGGCCAACTATGCGGTGGCGTTGCTGGGTAAAACTTCGGTCAATCTGTCCTATACCGCTTCGCCGGAGGATCGGGAGTATATGATCGAAACGGCAGAAATTCAAACCGTGCTGACAAGCAAGGCATTTCTGGAAAAGCTCGAAATTGATGCCGACAGCCTGCCCGGTGTGATTTTCATGGAAGATTTTGCCGCTGGCTTGACGGATGCCGATAAACGCAATGCCTTTATTAAAGCTCGTTTTAAATCCATAAAAAAACTTGCTCATCTACCTGCTGATTTCAGCCCGGATGATACCGCAACCATCCTGTTTTCTTCCGGCAGCAGCGGCCGGCCCAAAGGCGTCCAGTTGACCCATTTGAATATCCACGGCGATATTGACAGTGCCCTGACCGTTTTTCGTATCAATAAGAGCGACAAACTATGTGGTATCCTGCCGTTTTTCCACTCGTTCGGCCTGACCTGTACGATGTGGCTGCCGTTGGCGGCGGGGGTTCCGGCCTGTTTTATCCCCAACCCGCTCGACGGCAAACTTGTTGGCCAGACTATTCATGATGAAAATGCGACGTTGCTGTTTGCCACGCCGACGTTTCTGCTCAATTATTACCGCCGCTGTAAGGCCGAGGAATTGTCTTCGCTGCGATTTATTGTGTGCGGGGCCGAAAAGCTCAAAGTCAAACTGATCGAATCATTTGAGAAAAAATTCGGCGTCCGCCCCTGTGAAGGCTATGGCGCGACAGAATGCGCACCGCTGATAGCCTTTAATGTGCCCGATGCCGAGGTGGGTGGCGCCCGACAGGTCGGTACCAAGGCCGGCACCGTCGGTCATACCATTCCCGGCTTGGCCGTCAAAGTGCTGCATCCGGAAACCGGCGATCCCGTTCCGCGCGGCGAAACAGGCCTGCTGTTCGTCAAGGGTGCCAACATAATGAAGGGCTATCTGAACCTCCCGGAAAAGACTGCCGCCGTGCTGAAAGACGGCTGGTACAATACCGGCGACCTGGTAACGGTTGACGATGACGGTTTTGTGACGATTCGCGACCGTCTGAGCCGTTTTAGCAAGATTGGCGGCGAAATGGTTCCGCACATGACCATCGAGGAGGCCTGCATGACCGGGCTGAATATCAGCGAACCGGTGCTGGCGGTCACCAGTGTGCCCGATGAGAAAAAGGGCGAGCAGATCGTGATTCTCTACGAACGTGAAAAGATCGACCCGGATGCCTTGACCCGCGTGCTGGCTGAAAGCGGCATGCCCAAACTCTATATCCCCAAATCGGCCAACATCATCGCCGTTGATCAAATCCCGCATCTCGGCAGCGGCAAACTCGATATGATGAAACTCCGCCAAATGGCCCTCGAAGCCAAACAACAGGAGCAATAGAACCACAAATGCACACGAATTGACACGAATAATGAACCATGAAGAGCATGAAGCCCATGAAGTTTTAATTAATTTTTTCTTCATGCCCTTCATGTGCTTCATGGTTTAATTTCCTATTAGAGAAAGTTATATGATAAAAAACAAAGCATTACTTTCATTATTATTACTGGTGCCGGCGCCGACGATTGGGGTTGTGGCCGGAATGATTCTTTGGCCGGATACGGCGCTTGGCAAGGGGCTGTTTATGTTCAGCAAAGTGTGGCTGTTTGCGTTGCCGGTGCTGTGGTATAAGTTTATTGACAAGGCGAAGTTGACCTGGTCGCGGCCGCGAAAGGGCGGTTTCGGTTTCGGTCTTCTTTCCGGCGGGATTATTACCGCCATTATCGCCGCGGCGTATTTCCTGCTGGGACCGATTTTCCTCGAAGAAGGTGACTTGGCCTCCAAAATGGTCGAGATCGGCCTGGATAACCCGTGGAAGTATCTGGGCGGAGCGTTGTATTGGATTTGCATCAATTCCGTGCTGGAAGAATACGTCTGGCGATGGTTTGTCGTCCGGCAGTGTGAAGCACTGGTTAAGCCGAAAACAGCGGTCATCGTCTCGGCTGCTTGTTTTACACTGCACCACGCGGTCGCATTAAGTACGTTTATGCCCCCGGTAGCGAACATCGTTTGTTCGACGGGTATCTTCATTGGCGGGGCACTCTGGTCGTGGATGTATGTCAAATACGAATCCATCTGGCCGGGCTATCTGAGCCACGCGATTGTCGATGTGGCTGTCTTCGGTCTCGGCGCCTGGATGGTTTTTAATTGATGAATGATTAATGAATAATGATTATTGTCAGGATGAATATGTTTTTGAATTATTTAACTCGGTGTCTTCGGAGTCCTCGGCGGTTAAATATTAATCCGTGGAAATCCGTGCAATCCGTGGTTTTTCTATTGTTACTGCTGTGTGGAGTCGCCGCGGCGGAGTATGATGCGCGGCAGGAAATTATCAAATTTATGAAAAACACCGGTATGGACAAGGTGCTTTATGCCCCGGTGACAGTGGATCAGAGGTGGCCCGGCCTTTTGGAGATTGCTGATGAAGGGATTTTTGCGATCCAGCATGAACTGCTCAAGTCTGAAATCGGCACCGATCCGAACGTGGTGATCGATGACGAGGTGACAGTTGACCCGACAGTCAAACACCTGTTTATTGTTACGCATGGCTGGCTGGATAAAAGTGAAAAAAAGTGGCCGGCGAAAATGGCCGCCGCGATGGCCGAACGTGTCGATCCAAACGAATGGACGTGCATGTCCTACGACTGGAAGGGCGGCTCGGTCGTGATTACCTCGGTGCAGGCGGCTGAATATGCCCGCGACATTGCCGGCCCGCGGCTGGCGACGGCTGTTTTGCAGCTTCCCGTTGATTTTAAACATGTGCATCTGGTGGGCCATTCGGCGGGGTCGTGGACGATTCACGCCGCTGCGAAAAAACTGGCCGCCGCACGGCCCGACATTACAGTTCACCTGACGTTTCTGGATGCTTATGTGCCGGAAAAGTGGAATCCTGAAATTCTCGGCCATATCTTTGTGGATGTCAAACGTCAGAGAAATCAGCTTTGGGCCGAACATTACTTCACCAAAGACATTACATACAAAGTAACCCAGCATAAACTGCCGAATGCGCACAATGTGGATATCAATGACATCGATCCGCTCATCAAAGAGCACGAGTTTCCCTATCGCTGGTACATGGCGACCATCACCGGCAAATACGACCGCTGGGACGAAAAAAAGGAGCCGGTCGTCACTCTCGCCGGCGAAACCGAATACGGTTTTACCCGCAGTCGCGAAGCCGGCGAAGACAACTACGCCCAGTCACGAAAACTCAAACTCGGCAACAAACCTGTCCGCATCAAAGACAACGATTAACGCTCAATTCAGCGTTAATCTTGCCATTAAATCCTTGCTATTTTGACGATTTGTGTTATCTCTGTAAGGCGTGATTTTATTTAGCTTTAGGAGAATACACAATGAATCGTAGAAGTTTTCTTAAACGCGTCGGTGTGGGCACCGCTTCACTCATGATGGTCGGCTGCAGTGCCGGTTTTTCCAAAAATTCCGCCAAGCGGCCTCCCAATATCATTTTCATCATGACCGATGATCTGGGCTATCAGGAATTGGGTTGTTACGGCCAGAAAAAGATCAAGACTCCCAATATCGATCAACTCGCCGCCGAAGGCATGAAGTTTACCGATTACTATAGCGGCTCGGCGGTCTGCGCTCCTGCCCGGTGCAATCTGGTCACCGGCAAGCACGGCGGACATGCCTATGTTCGGGACAACGGCGAAATCGGCGGCTGGGACACATACAACGGCCAGACGCCGCTGCCTGCGGGTCAGGAAAACTTCGCGACTCTTTTGAAAAAGCAGGGATACGCCACCGGCGCTTTCGGCAAGTGGGGACTGGGACGTGTAGACTCGACCGGTGATCCGCTGGAGCAGGGTTTTGACCGATTCTTCGGCTACAACTGCCAACGGCACGCACACAATCTGTATCCCCGGTTTCTGGTGGACGATAAGAAGAAAAGAACGCTGGAAGGCAACACCCGCGGCCTGACCGGCAAGCACTATGCCCCGCAGGTCATCGCCGATGAAATGCTGGAATTCGTTCGCGACAAGAAAGACCAGCCGTTCTTTGTTTATTACCCGACGGTGCTGCCGCACCTGGCACTGCAGGCGCCGCAGGCCGACATTGACGCCTATAAGGGCAAATGGGATGATCCGCCTTATAAAGGAGGGTCCTACCTGCCTCATCCGACGCCGAAGTCCTGCTATGCGGCGATGGTGACGTTTGTTGACAAGCAGGTTGGCCGGCTCATGGCACTGCTGAAGGAACTAGGGCTGGATGACAATACGATTGTCTTCTTTACTTCGGATAACGGTACCACTCACCTCAAGAAACAGGTCGATTATGAGTTCTTCGAAAGCGTTGGCGAGCTTCGCGGCCTGAAGGGCGCACTCTACGAAGGCGGTATCCGCGTGCCGATGGTCGCTCATTGGCCCGGTAAGATTAAGGCCGGGACGGTTACCGATCTTCCGTCGGCGCATTATGATGTATTGGCGACACTGGCCGACTTGACCGGTGTTAAGGCCCCGGCCGATACCGACGGCATCAGTTTCCTGCCGACGTTGATGTCCAAACCACGCAAGCAGAAAAAACATGACTACCTGTTCTGGGATTTTGCCGGTTACGGCGGTCAGTTGGCCGTCCGCATGGGTAAATGGAAAGGCATTAAACGAAATCTCCGCAAAAAACCGAATGCCCCGCTGGAACTCTACGATCTGGAAAAGGATATTGCCGAAAGCACCAACGTGGCGGCTGACTATCCCGAGGTTGCCAAGAAGATTGAAATGATTATGCTCGAAGCCAGGACCAAACCTGAAATCGAAAAATTCCGGTTTGGTCAATACTCTGACAGTTAAGAGATTATTTTTTAAGGTTCAAGGGGCTTAATGTTCCCTTGAACCTTTTGATTAATATTGCAGATAAAGTATGGTAGCCGTCTTGCTGACGAACAGGCAGATGAGGTAAAAGCGTTATGTATCGAATCCGGTGGGGTCTTTATGCTCTGGTAATAACGGCGGTCTTTTGCATCTCCGGCGTGTGCCGGGGCGATCTTGAAGTAACGAGTCTTTCCGGCAATGAATTGAAATGGACGCTTGCGACACCGGATGCCTCGAAAGCCAAAACCGCTCTGATTCCGTATCCCGTCCGGGTGGACTGGGATTGCGATGATGCCAGTCTTGCCTGTCCTGAAATTGTCTTGTCGGATAACATTGAGCAGGCTGAGAAGTCTCTCCTTCAAGTTGAGTTATTGGAAATCTTAGCTGAAGCAGGCATCAATCCTGACAATACTGGTGCCGCGCCAACCTGTCAGATCAAGTTACTCATGGGGGAAATAGCCGGTTATTTCAACCTGCAGGAAGCGTATGAGCTAAACGTTAACGGTCAGACGGTTACTCTCAAAGCTCATAGTGCTCACGGCATGTTTAATGCCTTGCAGACGTTGAGGCAGCTAATATTCTGCAGAAATAACCGCCCCTTTATTGCCGGCTGTGCGATTCAGGATTGGCCGGCGTTCAGGCTTCGCGGCGTCATGCTGGATTGTGGTCGAAACTTCATGTCTGTTGAGTTCATCAAGCGGCACATGAAAAATCTGTCGCGTTATAAGATTAATACGCTGCATCTTCACCTGGCGGATGACCCGGCGTGGCGTCTGGAGATTAAGAAATACCCCCAACTGGTGGATGCGAAACATCACTGGCCCACACGTCAGCCCGGCCGATATTACACCCAGTCGGACATGAAAGAACTGGTGCGTTTTTGCCGCCGACGGCACATCACGATTATTCCCGAAACGGATATGCCCGGCCACAGCAGCAGCTTCAAGCGTGCCATGGGATTTGACATGCAGACACCCGAAGGTGTCAGTTCTCTCAAGCATATTTTGGACGAGGCTTGCGAGCTTTTCCCCGGGCCCTATTATCATATTGGTTCGGATGAAGTCCACATCAAAATGAAGAGCTTTATGCCGACGATGATTCAATATGTCCGCAGTAAAGGCAAAATTCCGATTGTCTGGAATCCCGGGCATCTGCCGGATCGTGATGTCGTCAACATGCACTGGGGACAGCATGTTGGTCATAAAGTGGACAAAACCATGAAGCATATCGACACCAACGGCTTCTATATGGACTGGATTGATTCACAGTCTGGCGTCTATCAGTTTTTCTTCCAGCAACCCTGTGATAGGCCGCAGGGGTCGGAGTTGGCCATCGGAGCGGTCACGCCGATTTGGACCGATGGTGCCCTGAGCCATGAGGACCGTGTCGTCGAACAATACCCTTTTTATCCCTGTTCACTGACCTTTGCTGAACGCAGTTGGCGAGGCGCCAAAGAAAAGCGTATAGACCTAATGGCCCGACTGCCGCAGCCCGGCACCAACGCTTATATGGCATTTGCGGAGTTCGAAGCCCGGCTCACCCGGCACCGCGATTTGTACTTTTACGATGAACCCTTTGCTTATGTCCGGCAAAGCCATATTCCATGGCGGTTAATAGGTCCGTTCAATCATCAGGGGCAAAATGACACTGTTTTTGAACCCGAGCGGGTGATTAAAGAGCAGTATGAGGATGGCGATAAAATTCTGACCTGGAAGGCGCCGCCGGCATGGGGGGGGGCGATTCACCTGCGGCATTTCTACGATATGTTCAATATGCATCAGAAAAGGTATCGTATCAATCACTGGCCGGCTGCCATGACCGATGCGGTTGGCTCAGGTGACGGTACCTGCTATGGCCTGACCTATATAAAGTCTCCGAAACAACAGGATGTTTATCTGATGTTTGGCATCGGCGGGATGTGGGGCCATACCGGCGGATACCGTACGGCTCGGGCACCGCAGCAGGGGCAATGGGATTTTTCGGGCGGTGACATATGGCTCAATGATATCCGAGTCGAACCGCCGCAGTGGCCTTTTGAAAGTCTGCCCTGGACCGGATGGGGCAAAGGACGCATCGAAAATGCGCCGCTGACTGAAGAAGGGTATTTCTTTCGCCCACCCGTCAAGGTTCGGTTCAATGCAGGCTGGAACAAGATTCTGATACGACTGCCTTTCGGATGGTGGAAAGGAGATACGGGCCAGCGAAAATGGTTCTTTAACTGCATTCCCGTTTCATGGGACGGAAAGCATTACCGCGAAATTGATAGCCTTGAATACAGCATTAAACCATAGATGGCCGTTTGTGAGATTTTTGAGAACATAGATATCGTTAACTCAACTTAAATATAAGGAATTGAATAATGAATCGCCGCGTATTTTTGAAAACAGTTGGTATGTCTGCTGTAACAGTGACAATGGCCGGTTGTATGGGCCGAGGTGGTACGTCAGGTAAAACATCTCAGCAACCGCCGAACATCGTGTTTGTTTTTCCCGACCAGATGCGCGGACAGGCGATGGGCTTTTTAGGTGAAGAGCCGGTATTGACACCGCATCTGGACCGGTTTGCGGCCGAGTCTTTGGTATTGCCGCAGATGGTCAGCAATTACCCCGTATGCAGTCCGTTCCGGGCCATGCTGATGACCGGCCGGTATCCGCATGCCAACAAGGTGACCAGCAACTGCAACTCCGGTAGCGCGCCGTTTGACTGTGAATTGCAGGAATCCGACCGCTGCTGGTCCGATGTCCTCAAAGACAAGGGTTACAGTCTCGGTTATATCGGTAAATGGCACTTGGACTCACCGCATACGCCTTTTATCAAGTGCAAGAACAACAGTGAAAAATTTGCCTGGAACGAATGGTGCCCGCCCAAACGCCGTCACGGATTTGACTTTTGGTACGCTTACGGCACATACGATTATCACAACCGTCCGATGTACTGGAAAACGGATGCCGGCCGAGAGGGTTTCCACTTTGTCGATCAGTGGGGGCCGGAACATGAAGCGGACCTGGCCGTAAACTATATCAAAAACGAGGGCGGCAAGTACCGTGACTCCAGCAAGCCCTTCGCGCTGACAGTGTCAATGAACCCGCCGCATACGCCTTATAAAATGGTACCGCAGAAATACGTGGATCGGTATAAAGATAAATCACTGGAAGATCTGTGCAAACGGCCGAATATCCCTGCTGCGGATGCGAAATTCGGAAAGTATTATCGAAATAACATCCGTCACTATTATGCACAGGTGACAGGAGTTGATGAGCAGTTCGGTCGGATTTTAGAAGCCTTGAAACAGCAGGGGCTTGAGGACAATACCATCGTCGTCTTTACGTCTGATCACGGCAATTGCCTGGGCATTCACAACATGGTATCCAAAAACAACCGCTATGAAGAATCCATGCGCATTCCGTTTTTAGTTCGTTGGCCGGGTAAAATCAAACCGCGGAAAGACGATTTGCTGTTTTCCGGACTGGATATTTGCCCGACACTGCTGGACTTGGCAGGCTTTAAGCGGGATATCCCTGATGTGGTTGACGGAAAGAGTTATGCCAGACAATTTCTTACCGGCAAAGGCAAACGCCCCGAGTGGCAGTGGTACATGTGGACACCGGTAGGTAAGCCACAGTGGGGGCGCCGCGGCATACGAAACCCCCAATACACCTTTGTCGTCAGTAAGGCCGAGGGCAAGCCCGAAGAAGTTTTCCTGCACGATAATGTCAACGACCCGTATCAATTGAAAAACATCGCGGATGAGCAGCCGGAATTGGTCACATTTCTAAGAAAGACACTTGAAAAGACTCTTGCCCAGTACAACGATCCGTGGCTGAAAACAGTTTGACCTGAAACAGTTTTGTTCCATTTAATCTCTATTATAACTTGCGAATGAAATAATTGGAATAGATTGGCAAGGATAATGGCGGTGTATACTTAAAGCCTGCCTTTTGGTTGTTTTCAGTTATTTCCTCTCTGTTAAAGCGCATGAAAAACCGGGAAATTTCAAAAAAGATGTCCAATTGGGTAGTTTCCCGGTCATAGACTATATAAGGGTAAGTATGGTTTCAGTAATGGAATTACGTTGGAAACCGGTTGCAATGGCTGTTGTATGCCAGCCCTAATATTCTAATTTTAAAGGCAATATGGAGAGCTTAAAATGAGAACAATCATGGTGGTCTGTGCGGGTCTTTCAATTCTTCTAATGAGCGGCTGTTTTACCGGTGGTGGTGTCAATGTCACGGATTTTGACGGCATTGCGTTGTATGAGTTGAAAAATGATAATGGGGTCGTCGTTAAAATCACCAACTACGGGGCCACTGTGACCTCTATCCTGGCTCCCGACCGCAAGGGGAACTTTGCTGATATCGCATTGGGCTATGACCGTGTGGAAGATTACATGAACGCGGTTGATAAGCCGTATTTCGGCTCGATTGTCGGTCGCTACGGCAACCGCATCGCCAAGGGCAAGTTTACGCTGAACGGTGAAACCTACACGCTCGCAACCAATAACGGCTCCAATCATCTGCACGGCGGCGTCATCGGTTTTGACAAAGTTGTCTGGAGCGGTTCGCCCATATCCGGCGACGGTTTTACCGGCCTGGAATTGACTTACATGGCCAAAGACCGCGAAGAAGGATACCCCGGCAACCTGAGCATGAAAGTGACTTATAAACTTAATAACGACAATGAGTTAGTGATTGATTACTATGCGACGACTGACAAGGCCACGCCGGTCAATCTGACCAACCACACCTATTTCAACCTGGCCGGCGAAGGCAATGGGACGATTCTCGGTCACAAGTTGATGGTTAACGCTGACCGCTTTACACCGGTGGACGAAACCTTGATTCCGACAGGTGAACTTAAGCCGGTCAAGGGCACGCCGTTTGATTTTACCAGCCCCAAGGCGATTGGCCATGATATCAAACAGAAAAACCAGCAGTTAAAGTTCGGCGGCGGCTACGATCACAATTTTGTGCTGAACAAAGGAAACGGCGGCATGACATTAGCCGCTACAGTCTATGAACCGATCAGCGGGCGGTTTATGGAAGTGCTGACCGAGGAGCCGGGCATTCAATTCTATTGCGGTAACTTCCTCGACGGCCGCCTGACCGGCAAAGCGGGCAAGCCCTATGTCCATCGCGGCGGTTTCTGTCTCGAGACCCAGCACTATCCCGACAGTCCCAATCAGCCGAATTTTCCGAGCTGTATCCTGAAGCCGGGACAGGTGTATAAAACTAAGACAATTTACCGTTTCTCAACGAAATAAATTTCCCCAAAAGTATCTCAAAAATGGGGCCGATGATATACTCGGTTCCCATTTTTTGAGATTTTCTTTAATCTATATTTCAGGAGATCAGGTCAATGGATCGACGGCAGTTTCTCCATTTGACGGCCGCAGGCATCGGCGGTGCAATGCTGAACCAGGGTTGCCGGACAACCTCCGGCTGGAATACGACAGACAAACGACCCAATATCGTTTTCTTGCTCGCTGACCAACTTCGTTATCAATCCTGTGGATATGCCGGAGACAAAAGAGCGGTTACGCCGAATATTGACCGCCTGGCTCAAGAGGGCATGAATTTTCGCCAGACGGTTTCTTCTATGCCGGTCTGTTCGGCCTACCGAGCGTCTTTATTGACGGGCAAATATGTCACCAGCACAGGGATGGTGATTAATGAACTGCGGATGAATCCGAATCATCGCTGTTTGGGCCATGTCCTGACCGAGGCGGGTTATGAAACCGGTTACATCGGCAAATGGCATCTCTACGCCAATCAACTGGGGCGGCACCATAATCCGAAAAACTCCTTTGTACCGCGCGGCAAACATCGACTGGGCTTTAACGGTTACTGGGCTGCCTACAATTTTCATCATGATTATTACGACAGTTATTACCACACTGAAAGCCCGGAAAAGATTTATTACGGCGACGATATTTTTGAACCGGATGCTCAGACCGAGTTGGCAATCGATTATATCAATCAGCACAGGGCAGACGATAAGCCGTTTTGCCTGGTTGTTTCCTATGGTACACCGCACGATCCATGGGTAAAGAGTAATGTCCCGGAAAAATTCTATGAGATGTTTAATAACATCAAATTTGAAGTGCCGCCGAATTATTCGGCCCAAAAAGACCCTTATGGCGATCAGTGGTCCAATATCGATCACAATTCCGGGAAGCTGGACGAATGGATGCGAAATTATTATGCCATGACGGCCAATTTAGACCGGAATGTCGGGCGTATTCAGCAGGCAATTGTCCAAGCCGGTCTGGATGATGATACGATTATTGTCTTCACTTCCGATCATGGAGAGATGTTTGGCGCACAGGGCCGGATGAAGAAAAATATTTTCTATGAAGAGTCGGTTCGCGTACCAATGCTGATGCGATGGAAAGGGACTATTCCGTCAGGTTCCGTTTCGGATTGCTGTCTGAATACGCCGGATATAATGCCGACATTGTTAGGACTGGCCGGATTAGAAAAACGAATCCCGGTGGGTGTCGAGGGCATGGATGTCAGCAGGACTGCCAAAGGCCACCCCGGCTCACAGCCGGACGCCGCATATCTGTTTAACACGGGTGCTTGTGCGATTTGGGAAGACGGCCACGAGTGGCGTGCGGTACGGGACAGGCAATACACTTATGGAGTATTTCGCGGCGGCGGCCCAAAGAATCTGCCGCGTAAGGAAATGCTGTTTGACAATACCGCCGACCCGTACCAGATGAACAATCTGATTGATCTCACGAAATATCAGAAGCTCGCAAAGAGGCTCAGGAAAATACTGAATAAGAAAATGACTGAGTTGAATGATACATTTCCTGCCTCCACCTGGTACCGAAAACACTGGACCGACGGCCGGCGAAATATTCTCCGCGGTGCCCGCGGCTGATTTTTTACAAATTATGTATCCGAATGAAATAAATCAAAATAGCGGTGCGTTTTCTACAATGAAGAAGCGTCAATAATAGTGATTGATTGATGTCAGTCGCAAGCAAGATGAGATAAGTCCTTGATGTTCAAGGTTCTTAAGTTTGCTTCTTGCAGTTTCGAGACAGCGGATTCTGAAGAAAAAAATAAAAAATGAAGAATTTAATGTCCAATTGACAGCTTTTTGTTCCATTTGCTTGTACGGTATGGTTTAGACAGGTATGCCAGACGAACACAGCGATAGTTAATTTGTCAGCTTTTCATCCTTGTATATCCAGCCTGACGGGCCGCTCCCGGTTTTTGATTTTTTGGTATTGAGGTGCGCCCGGAAATTGTCGTGGAAAACAGCAAAAAATTTTTGCTTGCATGTATAAAAAAGTTTGTCAAACTGAAAATAAAATGGAACGGAATGATTCAGGAGTTGTTATGATGAAGACGTCGAAATGGATGAAATTGTCTGTCGTTTTTTATCTTGTCATGGGAGCCGCGTTTATGCACGCTGATTGGAAACCGGCCGAAGTTAGTATTATGAGCCAGTGGGGCGAAGAAGTAACGCCCGACAATGTATGGCCCGAATATCCCCGCCCACAGATGAGCCGGAAGAACTGGCTGAATCTCAATGGCCTGTGGGATTATGCTATTGTTGGTAAAGATGCCTCACAGCCGTCGCAGTGGGATGGTGAAATTCTCGTTCCGTATCCGGTCGAGTCTGCCTTGTCCGGCGTTAAAAAGACCGTCAGCAAAGATAATCGCCTGTGGTACAAACGCACTGTAACGATTCCTGCCGGCTGGAAAGGTGATCGCGTTTTACTGCACTTTGGCGCCGTGGACTGGCAGACGACGGTTTGGGTCAATCAAACCAAAGTTGGCGAACACAAGGGTGGCTATGACGCCTTCAGTTTTGACATTACTGACGCTCTCGACGGCAGCCGTCAGGCTGAGATTATCGTTGCTGTCTGGGATCCGACTGATGACAGTTTTCAGCCCCGCGGCAAGCAGGTCAACAAGCCCCGCGGCATCTGGTACACCGCAGTCACAGGCATCTGGCATACCGTCTGGATGGAGCCGGTTCCGCAAAAGCACATTCGTTCAATCAAGATCACGCCGGATGTTGATAAGGGAACAGTGACGATTGATGTGTCGCCGTCAAGCGTTGGGGAAAGAAATTATGTTGTTGCTGAATCAAAGGGCGGTAAAGCAATCCACTCATCAAACCCGACCCGTGCGATTATTAAATTAAACAAGCCAAAGCTTTGGTCACCGGATACTCCCAAATTGTATGACTTGACGGTTAGATATTATGAAGGTGACAAGATTGTCGATTCGGTCAAGAGTTACTTTGCGATGCGAAAATTCGAGGTCAAAAAGGATAAAAACGGTATCAACCGAATTTTCCTGAATTACGAGCCTCTTTTCCTGTACGGCCCGCTCGATCAGGGCTGGTGGCCGGACGGTTTATACGCGCCGCCGAGTGATGCTGCGATGCTTTATGACGTCGAAGTCCTCAAAGCCATGGGCATGAACTGTATCCGCAAGCATGTCAAGGTCGAACCGCTGCGATATTACTACCACTGTGATAAAATGGGCATGATTGTCTGGCAGGATATGCCCAGCGGCGATAAATACATCGGTGGAAGCGATCCCGACATCATCCGGACACCTGAATCGGAAGCGAATTTTCGCACCGAGTGGAAGGCCATCGTTGATATGCTCTATAACAGCCCGTCGGTTGGTATCTGGTGTCCATTCAATGAAGGCTGGGGTCAGTTCAAGACCAATGAGATTCTTGATTGGACCAAAGACATTGACCCGACGCGGCTGGTGGACGGCCCGAGCGGCTGGACCGACCGCAAAGGCGGCGACCTGCACGACATGCACAACTATCCCGGCCCCGGCATGTTTCCGATTGAAGAAAAACGCGTTTCGGTGTTGGGCGAATTTGGCGGTCTCGGCTGGCCGGTGCCGGATCACCTGTGGTGGAACAAGCGGAACTGGGGCTATCGCAATCTCAAATCCAAGGAAGAACTGACCGATGGCTATATCCGCTTGATGAAGAAACTCCCGCCGCTGATCGGCAACGGTCTCGGTGCGGCAATTTACACCCAGACAACCGATGTCGAAGGCGAAGTCAACGGCCTGATGACCTATGACCGCAAAGTCCTCAAGCTGGATATCGACAAGGTGCGTCCTCATCACTTAAAGCTCTATGAAGAGCCGCCGGTGTATAAGACAGTGATACCCAATTCGAAAACACAGCCGACGACATGGCGTTACACCTTCGACAAGCCGTCAGACGATTGGTTTAAGGTTGGCTTCGACGATTCCGGCTGGAAACAGGGCAAAGGCATGTTCGGCACCGAGATGACGCCGAACGTGACTGTCGGTACCGAGTGGAACACCGCGGACATCTGGATTCGCCGGGAGTTTACGCTGGATACCGTTTCAAAGACCCTGCAGCTTTCCATTTATTATGACGAAGACGCCGAGGTCTATATCAACGGCGTTCTGGCCGTTGAAGCCAAGGGCTATACCACCGGTTTTGTTCTTGAGGAAATCTCAGAAGCGGCTCGCAAAACGCTTCGCAAGGGTAATAATACCATTGCCGTGCATTGCGTCAATAAACACGGCGGCCAGGCCATTGATGTCGGGTTTGTCGAAATTGTCAATTAAATCTTTCCGAAAAAAGGGAATCCCGTTTTAATGGCCATAAAACAAACGGAAAACTACTGAAAGGCAGTCTGATGCAGATCCATCGACGGGATTTTTTGGAACGAACGCTGGGAGTCTGTACGGCCGGTGCCTGCCTGGGGTTGTCAACTGAACTGTTGGCTCAGAATGCTGACTGGAAGGCGGCTTTGACCGATCACAAGCTGACAGCCATTGAAACAGCCTCTGTCCAGATGCGGTATCCCCGGCTGGTTGGTAAAAATTCCAGCAAGGGAATGCACGGCCGCGGCCCGAACGTGGGCATCTGCCGGGTCAAGACCCAGTATGGTGTCTCCGGCTGGGGTGCTTTCTGGGGTGGTCAAAAGGCTGCCAAGCCGCTGCTGGATAAATAC
>JANQGW010000147.1 GCA_028282905.1 Sedimentisphaerales bacterium
GGAAAAATATGATGAGCCGGAGTATGACCAGCCGCTGGCCGGTCCACTGGGCAAAGATGTCTATACACAGGTTCTGGAAAAAGAAGCGACTCAAGCCGAGCTGCAGCGCGTTCAGGCCGAAATGGACCTGGAACAGGCGCAGGTCCAGGCTAAAACCGAAAAAGAGCGGGCTGACAAAGCGTGGGCCAGAGCCGAAAAACTCCGAAAACAGGCTCAGGAACTTCAGGCCAAGGCAAAGCAGGCTCAGGATGAGGCCAAGAAGGCCGCCGAGCAGGCCGAGAAAGTCAAAACCGAAGCAGCAGCCGACCAGAAGAAAGCTCAGGAACTCGAACAGAAAAAACAGCAGGCAATTGAAGAAGCGAAGAAATCTCAGCAGCAGTCCCAGGAGGCCGCCGAGAAGTCCAGGCAGGCTGCCTTGCGTGCTCAACAGGCTCAACAGCAGGCCGAGCAGGCTGCTCAACAGTTAGAGCAGGCTCGAAAAGCCGCGGCCGAGAAGGAGGCCGCTGCAAAGGCGCGTCAGGAAAAGCTCCGCAAGCAGGCCGAAGAGGAGAAGGCTCGAAAAGAGGCCGAGGAAAAGGCCAAGAAGGAAGCCGAAGCCAAGGCTAAAGCGGAACAGGAAAAACAGGCCGGACAGCCGACCCCAACGCCTGAACAGCCAAAAGATGATCCGGTTAAAGAAGTGAAATCTGCTCAAGGTGATACTGGCGGCGGGGCGTAAGGCCTGTACCCCTTTTACCGCTGGTGGATGATCTGCTCCTGTTTCCGGTAGTGGTCCGGTGAGATGCCGACGATTTTCTTGAACAGCCGCGAAAAATAATACTCATCGCAAAATCCCACCTGCTGGGCGATATGATAAAGTGTTTCATCAGTACCCAGCAGCAATTCCTGTGCTTTTTCGATTCTCCGTTTATTGATATACTGCAGGGGGGGAGTACCGATCAGTTTGCTGAACAGGTTGGAAAAATACGTCGGGTTCAGGTTGGATTTTTTGGCTAACTGCCCGATCGTCATCGGTGTGTCAAGATTGTCCTGGATAAACTCCAGCACATTTTCAAACCGTTTCAGGCCGTGCAGGGTATTAATCACCTGCGGATGGCTGTGCTCACTGAAAAAGACCGATAGCAGCAGCCGCATAATCGCGTTGGTTTCAAAGGTGTTACTGACGGGCTTGTCCTGGTCCAGTTTGATAGCTCTTTCGAGCACCTGCTGGTAAATAGGTTTGTTGGCATTATAGTCAAGCAGTTCTTTATTGGGATTTAGTTTCAGCAGCCGGTCGAACAGAGCGGAGTTAATCAAACCACCGGTCACCGTTTCCTGATAATGGCATTCAAATATCGAAAGAATGTCTAAGCCTGTTTGAAGTCTTGATGTGAAATGCACATAGTAGTGTGTAAAGGCGTTTGGGCAGAACATATCGACGGTGGTATAGCAGGGAATCAGGTAGAGGCTTCCCGGTCGAAGTTCATAAGTGCGGTCATGGTGGCGTATCGTTCCGTATCCATCCGTAATGTAATAGATACGGGAGTACGGATTGCTGACATTCCGATAGTTCCATTCCGGCCCCACCGTATAGAGTTCGATATTAAGGATAGTGATATCCAGATAATCGATGATTTTTTTGAGTCCAATCATCCGATTATTTTACTGGCAATTCTGTGAAATGTCCATTATATTCTGTGAATTGTGTATTGTTGACAGGGAAATTTCCCTTTAGAGTGCGTGGCGGTACTCGACGAAACGATAATACGATTCAGGAGAGGTGCGATAATGACGACACGGAATTATATCGCCGTTGATCTGGGAGCCGAGAGCGGGCGGGTTATGCTTGGGACTGTTACGGATGATAGTCTTAGCCTACAGGAGGCACACCGGTTTACCAACGGACCGATTGAAACGGAAGGTTCACTCCACTGGAATTTTCCCCACATTTTATCCGAGATTAAAGCCGGCATCAAAAAAGCCGTTCAGCAGGCCGAAGATCAGGTCGCCTGTATCGGTGTTGACAGTTGGGGTGTGGATTTCGGGCTGCTGGACGCCGACGGTAAACTGCTGGAAAATCCCTATCACTATCGCGACAGCCGCACGGATGGTATGCTGGATAAGGCCTTCGAGATGATTGGCAAACGCCGCATTTATGACCAAACCGGCATCCAATTTATGCAGTTAAACACGCTGTATCAACTGCTGGCTATGCGTCAGTCTAATGACCCGGTTCTTGACAAGGCAAAAACTCTGCTGTTTACCGCCGACTTATACGCCTATCACCTCTGCGGCAAGGCCTATGCCGAGTATTCGCTGGCCAGTACGTCGCAGATGCTGAACATGGCAACCGGACAATGGGAAAAAGACTTTTTCAACACGTTGCAGATTCCGCAAGACATCATGCCGGAAATCGTTCAGGCCGGCACGGTTGTCGGCAAGCTGACCGAAGAAGTTGCCGCCGAACTGGGCTGTCCGCAAATTCCTGTTGCGGCGATTGGTTCACACGATACCGCCTCGGCGGTCGCTGCCGTTCCTGCCTCTCCCGATAGTCGCTGGGCCTACCTATCCTGTGGCACCTGGAGCCTGCTGGGGGTGGAAATTCCCGAACCGGTGATTAATGACCAGACATTTACCTACCAGTTTACCAACGAAGGTGGTGTTAACGATACCATCCGGCTCTTGAAAAACATTATGGGCCTGTGGCTTGTGCAGGAGTGTCGCCGACAGTGGCAAACCGAAGAGCAGGAATTTTCTTATGCCGAACTGGCGGAGATGGCCGCCAAAGCCCAGCCGTTTGCCGGTTACATCGACCCGGCCCATGACGCATTTCTGTCGCCGGGACAAATGCCGGAAAAGATCAACGAATACCTGACCGAAACCGGCCAGATACCCATTGAAGACAAAGGCACGATGGTTCGGGCAATCCTGGAAAGCCTGGCACTGAATTACGCCTGGGTTTTGGAGCAAATCGAAGAAATGACCGGCAGTACGATTGATTGTCTGCACATCGTCGGCGGGGGCCTGCAGAACGAACTGCTGTGCCAGTTTGCTGCCAATGCCACCGGCAAGAAAGTGCTGACCGGGCCGATCGAGGCGACCGCCAGCGGCAACATCCTGATGCAGGCCAAGGCCGCCGGCCAGATTGAAAATATGGACCAAATTCGACAAATCGTGCGAAATTCGTTTGACGTGAAAGAATATCTGCCGCAGGACGTTTCCGGGTGGCAGACTCAAAGCAGCAAATTTAAACCCGAGTTATAGGAGACTTTATCATGGCAAAGAAAATAAAAGCAGCATGTCTGCCCGACATTCAAAAAGCAACACCCAAGACGCCGGTCATCGGTGTATTTGCACCGTGCGACCCGCGAATTGACGACGCCAGCCGCAAGCGTGCGCAAAACATTATCGCAATGGTAGCCGATACCATCAGCGGTCAGGTCGTCCTGCCGGACAAAACGCCGGTGCCAGTCGTTTATTCGTCGGTTCTGGTGGACAGCGAAGCACAGGCCGATGTCGTCGCTCAGCAGTTCCGCGAAGCGGGCGTTAATATCCTCGTTTGTGCCCCGGATACCTGGGCGTTCCCGCAGTTGACGACGATTTCGCTCCTGCAGCAGTTCCCCAAGGATACGCCGATCAATATTACCTGCGGCAACAGCGGTCCCAAGCCCGGTGTGGTCTATGCACACGCATTGTCCGGCGCGATCAGCCAGTACGGCAAGATGGTCCATCTGAATGTGGGCAACTGGGCCGATACCGGCATGAAACCCGTCATGACCAAACCGACCGCGACTGCGCTGATCGACTGGTGCTATGCCGCCGTGACCGCCGCCGCCCTGAAGGGCCGCCGTGTCATGGTCTTTGGCCACGACTCCATGGGTATGGAAACGGCTCTGGCACACATCCTGCCGACCCGCAATACCTTTGGCGTGGAAATCACTCGACTGGACATGAAACTGCTGGCGGATATGCTCAAAAAGGGCGCTTACAGCAAGAAGGAACTCAAAGCCCTTCGCGGCTGGATTGACAAGAGTATCGGCAAACGCCTCGAACTGAAGACCGAAGCCGACAGCAAGCGTTTCGATACCAGTCTGGCAATGTACCTGATTAACCGTGACCTGATGGCCGACCTGAACGCCGTTGGCGGCGGCTTCATGAGCCAGTTGGAGTGGGGCAGTGATTCACGCGGTCTGCCGCTGCCGGTAGCCGATGCGATGGAATCAATGTTCAACAGCAGTTTTGACCACAATGGCCCCAAGGCCCCGCAGCCGTACGCGACCGAAGCGGACGTACAGGGCCTGCTGACCATGCTGTTTATGACGTACCTGTCCGGCGGTAATCCGCCGCTGTTTATGGACTTCCGTAAGGTTTGGGAAGGCTGGGAAATCAAGGCCCTCGCCAAGAAGATCGGCGTCAAGGTCAATGCCAAGGCCGACTATATCAAGAAGGGCCTGGTGGACGGTGACAATTCCGGCAGTGCTTCGTTTGACTGGGCAGGCAAGCCCGGTACCAGCGTCAAGCAGCTTATGAGCCGCATCTCCATGCCGCTGGCCGACGAAGGCTACTTCCCAGGCGGTGGTAACAGCGTGACCTTTATGACGCCTGCCGGTGTCGAGGGTATCGCCGGACGTATGGCCTACAGCAGTCTCAATGACAAGTTCAGCCTGATCTGGGACGAGGCCTACTCGACCAGCGTGCCGGCTAAACTAGCCAAGGCCATGTGCAACCTGACGACGCCGACCTGGCCGCATACCTTCGTCGTGCCGAAATACGCCAGCATGCTCGAGTACAAGCAGTACGCTCCGGCCAACCACTTCCATATGACATGGGATCTGCCGGTATCGCGTCTGCAGTACTGGATGGACCTGACCGGCGTTATCAGTTCCACGCCGTGGGCTGCGCGTCCGAGCTTTGTCGAAGGCACCGACCGGCCGCTTCCGCTGATCTACCATCTCAACGGCGGCGAAAGTGCTTTCAAAGGGCTGTAACGGCAGTGAGAGACAATAAATGGATACAACCGGGGCGGCCCTTGACAAAAAGGGCCGCCGCCGGTATTTGTATGTTAAGGACAGGCTGCGGCAAAACCGCGTAGCCGCAATAACAAAAACTTCTCTTAAGTGAAAGGTTTGGCGATGTCGGAACCTATTTCTGCCGATTCGACCGGCAAAGAAAAGTCAAGAGTCATTCCAAAGGGCATTGTTTTCCCGTTTATCTTAGTCACCTTCCTGTTTGCCCTGTGGGGGTTTGCTAACGATATTACGAACCCCATGGTGGCAGCGTTTAAAAACATCCTGCTGATCAGTAACTTCCAAAGTTCGCTTGTTCAGTTTGCCTTTTATGGCGGCTATTGTGTCATGGCGGTTCCCGCGGCACTGTTTATCAAGCGTTTCAGCTACAAGACAGGTATTCTCCTTGGATTGACATTGTATGCGGTTGGTTGCCTGTTATTTATTCCCTCCGGCTGGATGATGGCTTTCTGGGCATTTTTGATTTCCTATTTTATCATGACCTGCGGGCTGTCGTTTCTCGAAACCAGTGCCAATCCCTATATCCTCGCAATGGGAGCGGAAGACACCTCAACCCAGCGACTAAATTTCGCCCAGTCCTTCAACCCCATGGGTTCTATTACCGGGATGTTTGTTGCCAGCCACTTCATTTTGGCCAAACTTGACAAAACAGACGAGGCGGGGCGACGTGTACTACAGGAAGCAGACCCTGAAAAATTTGCTGCGATTCAGCAGGCAGACCTTGATGTTATTATTGGCCCTTATATGATTTTGGGTATTGTGGTACTGACTGCATTGGTTATTTTTGCCATTGCCAAGCTCCCAAGAGTTTCCGGCGAAGATGATAACAAGATTAATTTCGGTCCGACACTGAGTCGGCTTTTGCGTAACCAGAAGTATGTCGAAGGTGTCATAGCACAGGCATTCTATGTCGGGGCACAGATCATGTGCTGGACATTTATTATTCAGTATGCCGGAAACGAACTGAATATGCCCAAACCCACAGCCCAGAATTACAATATTGTGGCCATGGCGATTTTTGTGTCCTCGCGTTTCATCTGTACATTCCTGCTGAGGTTCTTCAGCCCGGGCGGTTTGCTGATGACACTGGCGATTGGCGGCTTGGCATTGGTCGGTGGAACAATCTTCATCAAGGGAATGACCGGACTTTATTGTTTGATTGGTGTTTCGGCCTGTATGTCGCTGATGTTCCCGACGATTTACGGCATTGCCCTCAAAGGACTCGGCGATGATGCCAAACTCGGTGCGGCCGGGCTGATTATGGCTATCGGTGGTGGCTGTCTGATGCCTCCGATGCAGGCGGCCATTATGGACCAGGATGCTTTCAATCTTGGTTTCATGACCCTGTCAAGCACACGTGCCTCTTTTGTTCTGCCGCTGATCTGCTTCATCGTCATCGCGATCTTCGGCTTCCGCACCTCAAATGTCCACGGCCATAAGTATTAGCCGCATGATTTGATTTGAGAGGAATGCCGGAAAGATTGATTCTGGATAAATAAAGGGCCGGGAGTGGCTTAACCGCTGCTCCCGGCCCTGTTTTTTATTCATTCATGATCGTCTGGATTTCATCCTGGGAGAGTACTCGATCATAGATTTTTACGTCATCGATGGAACCCTGGAAGTAATTAGCGCCCATGAAATTTCCGAGTTTCGCTGTTTCGTCGGTGCCGGTATTAACGACAATGTCAGAAAGGCTGCCGATGGTTTCTTCGAGGCCGTCAACATACAGTTTGGCATTGGAAATCATCCCATTGGTGCCGGGCTGCCATGTCACTGCGACATGATGCCAGTTGCCGTCATTAACAACAGTCGAGCCGTAGATATTGCCGCTTTTGACCCGGACACTGATAACATTATTTCTGACACCGACAGCCCATTTGCTGCCGTCGCTCAAGGCGCCCCAGCTCATAATCTCTTGAGTACTGGTTTTCGTGGTTTTGATCCAGGCGCTGCAGGTGCGTGCGGCCGTACCAGTGATGCCTTTGTAGCCGGTGATCTCGACGGCATCATCCACACCGTCAAACTGTAACGCACCGTCAATCTGTCCATTTGTCGGCTGCCAGACGGGGGTGCTCTGAAGCTGTCCCGGCCGTGCAAATCGTGATTGATCGGCAGCGGCGGTTCCGGAAACCTCATCCAGCGGCAAGTGCAGATGCAGAGCAAAGGAGGCCAGTTGCTCGATTTCCGGGGCGGTCAACGCTCTGTCATAAATACGCACATCATCGATCAGCCCCTGGAAATAATTGGCG
>JANQGW010000054.1 GCA_028282905.1 Sedimentisphaerales bacterium
TTGATCGACACCGGCGATCTGCCCGCGGCCATCGCTCATTGCAGCCCCAATGAACAGACAGTCGCATATCAACAGCAGAGTCTCAAGCAATCGCTCGAAGGCCCGGAAAAAGCGATTCTTACCGCTGCCCTGGAAGCCAACAACTGGCAGCGGCAAGAAACTGCTAAAGCCCTTGATATTAACCGGACCACACTCTACAAGAAAATGAAATATTACGGTCTTATTGACGAATCGGAATAAGCCGCTATTTCACTTCTCCAGAGCGGATCTTATACATCACAGTTTCCCTGATGTGCCGACAAAATAATCGTCGGATTGTCTGTAAAACCGTCATCGTCCAGTTCCACTTCAAAACGCTCGGAGCTGATGCCTTTGCCGGGAAGTTTTCTCGGCACCTTCATCTCCGGTGTACGGACCTGCTGCAGCAGTTCGCCATTCGATGAAAGCATCTGAACATCAACATGAGCCGTCATCGGGGTACTCCCGGAAGACTGCCGAGAAAACGCTCCGTGAACAACAATTTTGTCATCCTGTCGGTGACTGTCCGCCCAAAGCAATTTGACGTTCCTGCTGGAATTCATCGTAAATGTCACCGAATCGTCAAACGCCCCTGTCTGCGGACACCTGCAGCCGGCCAATGTCATGAGAGCCGCTATCCATAAAACAAACGATTTTTTTACAGCTTTTTTCATCTTTAGTATACAGTAAGGCATGTCATTACTGAAACAGATCTGAATGCTGATTTTTCAGATAATTAGGGATTTCTTTACCTTCCAGAAGATACCAGAGGGCCGGGCCGTCGGAGATTGTCTGCTGCTGGATGATTCCTTCTGTGTCGATGACAAATGCTTCGGGGATATTGCGAATGCCGTAGATGCGACCCACACGCTGGCTGCTGTCCACCAAGACGGTAAACTGCACATCTTTCTGACGGACAAAATCTTTCGCCGCGGTTGGCGTTGTACCCAAGGCGATGAAAATAACTTCAAAATCACCTTCATGCTGCAGGCGGTTCAATAGTGGGATTTTCCCGATGCTGTAAGGGCATCTCGCATTGCCAAAGACCAGCAACACATCTTTGCCCTTATAGTCACGCAGTGAAGCTGTGTCTCCCTCGGTCGTTTTCAATGTGAAATCAGGTGCCGGTTGTCCCAGTCCGGCGTCAATCGAAGTCATCTCCATGACGGCCGGTGCCGCCGTTGGGAATTGGATCGCCTCTAACCGGGCCAAGTCTTGAGAGGCCTGCTGTTGTTGAGCCTGCTGCTCGGGCGTTAGCAGAATCAACCCGTTCAGGTTACTCCGCAGCCAATATCCCTGCCAGGGATGGAGTTCATTGGTGTCGATGGGAATCGTTTGATATGTCCCGGCCCCCACGAAATAGGCCAAGTCATCGATCCAGCCGGCCGCGGCCGCTTCGGTCACCGGCAGTGTATCGGGGCCGTTGACGACAAGCATGTCTTCCCAGTAGGTGACGACATCTTCCGGGCTTCCGCCGGCGGCGGGAAGTTTTAAGGTCAGACTATCGATTAGCGCATAGAGCCAGTAAGCTCTTTTATTTCTCAGGAAATCATCATCACCGGGGATAAACTGATACAACTGTGTTTCGTAATCAAGCGTATAAACGACACCCTGAATCCAGCCGGCGGCATGGGCCTGTTCGACAGTTTCCTCTTCGGTGTCATTGACGATGATGGCATCGGTCCACAGCAGTGGCGTCATGCTGGAATAGCCAAAGAAATTCCAGCCGATACTCAGTGGTATCTGCCGGTCGGCGATCGGGTCCAGCGGGTTGACAAGTGTCGAAAATTGGTTCCAGCCCTTTTGCAGCAGCACTCCCGCTTCAGGAACACCGCCGTTCGGCGTAATCAGCAGGATGTCTTCCGATTCATTCGTTTGGCCGGTTCCACTGGAGCAGAACGTCACTTCAAACGGCAGGAAATTGCCATGCATATCGGTCGGCGGGCCGGCAATCGTAAATTCTACAGGCGGCCCACCACCGGGGCCTGTGCCCGGACCACTTGAACCACTGGGGCCGTAGCTCCCGCCGCCCGGTCCGGCTGGACTGCCGCTAAAGGGGTTGAACGGGAAACGAATCGGATTTGGATCGCCGGGCGTATAGCAAATCTGATACGGCACGCGGATGTAATCGATATCCGTATGGCAACGGGTAATCTGATAGGCGCCACCGGTGACATTGAACGCATACGCATTGTACAGCGGCGAACTAAAGCGTGGCTGGAAGGTGACGCCTTCACCGCAGTCCCAGGCGCTGACCGGACATAAACCGCCGCAGCCGGGTTCCATCACACCCGGCACATAGATAATATTCGGCCAGAACATTGTCGGTTTCGGGTGGCATGGCAGCCAGCCGTCGCTCCAACCCTCGGGCGGCTCAAACAGCCCCGGATAATCGTTCCAGGACGGTAGTTCTGAAGCTGCCCCGTTTTGAGCAAGCCCGTAAATTCTCTCATAGGTACGGATAAAGTCCGTGATAAATTCCTGCGGGACATTAAATTCCTGGCAATAACCGCTCCAGGACGGCCAGTACAGAGTGTTCCAGTAGCCCAACTCATAGCCTGTCACCGGGCCGCAAACCGTTTCACTCTCGCAGACCTGCACTTTGATCGGAATCAGCATCATCAGCGTCTGACATTGCGGTGCGGTGTTATACAGTGTCATTGGTGTACGCATCAGAGTCGAGGGCAGCGACTCCGGTTGTGGGCAGTCGCCTACAGCGTCCGGATCAGTAGCCGTCATATCCGGGTCACGAACATACAGGTCCACCGTCGCATAGTTATTGCTCAGCATATCCTCTTCCATGTCCAGCGGATAGTTGCCGGATAGCTGGACCCAGATGCGATGGCTACCTTCCAGATCGGGCGGAACAGTCCACTCAATACAGGCGTTATGCGTTCTAAACGGCAGGCCCATATAGGTCGTCGGCAAAACAACGACCGAGTTGGAGTCAATCGGGATGCTGTTAACGTCATCGAGATAGAACGTCGTGACGACATCATAAATATTGGTGGTGCCGGTATTGTAAATCTCCGCGCAAATCGTCACCGTCTCATTAGGTTCGGGGAATGGATTGCTGATGGTGACATTTTTATTAAACACACTCAGATCGACGCCCTGCACATTGGAATGATAGCTGTTTTGCATGTCAAACGCCTGACACTGATACAGGTTACAAGTGACGGGACGTCCTTCAATGTCGTTGCAGTCGCTGGAGGTCATACATTCGGCCGCATACAGAGTAAACAGGTCGGAGGCGGCCGTCAGATTCGGATCGACGGTACTGACGGCAGTAATGATCACGTCTTCAACCGTATCATCCGTCGAGATCGGATTGAAGGTTGCAATATTGCCGGCAATGACAATGCCGGGGTCAGAAGTACTGTACTGCACGTTATCATAATTGACTTCGATAAAGAAGTGCTCGTGCAGGTCTTTCTGCCAGGTTTCTCCGAGCATGACCGGTTCGGTATTCAAACCGCCCAGATACCGCGGCTCACCGGTAAACAGCAGCATTTCACTGTTACTGCAGCTGGTTTCATATTCTGTGTATCCATAGCGGGACACGCACAGCTTGGTTTCGTAATCCTTGCCGGCTTCGTCCATATAATGACTGTACGTATAGCGGCCGCTGTTGACAGACATGCTGCCGTCCAAAATGGTATCATCCACAGAAATCATTTTCGGGAAAACCGAACCTGCACCGGGATTTAAGGACAAGTACAGTGGAAAGCGTCCAAGAGAACCAAATTTGTCGCCGGCATCAAAGATAAAATTGTCAAAATACCCGCGAGGAAAACTGCTCTGATGAAGCGTGACATTTTTAATGGCAATACTGTCAGCCCAGCTTCGATTGCAGTGATATTCAATGCGTTCGACAGCATAAACCACCTGCGAGGCACTTTCCGGTTCGGCCATCACAAAATCCAGCCAGACCAGTCGATCCGACCCTGCGAAGCTTTGTATCACATCAACCGTCCAGGCATAAACGCCCGCAGCCTCCGTCAATGCCGTTGTGATGAAACCGTCCGCGTTGGAATTGCCCTCGGCCACCTGAATTTGCGATGGGACGCCTGTCTTGCCATCGGAGCCGTAAACAGACAATTGAACCTGCGTACCCGCATAAATATTTGACCAACTGCCGGAAGAATCGAAATACAGCAGCAGCCGCACCTTATGAAATCCGTTGGGGTCGGTTAGTATATTTTGTGTGACTATCGACAATTTCCCGTTATTGGAATTACTGACCGATTCTTTAAAGGTCAGATTATTCTGCGGATTGCCCCAGCCATCGGTGACAGTCGCACTTAACTGCCGCGTATCATTCAATGTATAGCCGCGATTATCCAATGCGTAATCCGACACGGCCAAAATCCGGGGGGTATCATCCAAATCAAATGTTATCGGCGAAGAAACAGCATGATTATCGTACTGCCAGCCGTCGACATAGGCAAAGACCTGTGCAGTCGTATGCAGATAATCGTTCCAGGTAAAAACATTATGATACTCATTGCCGTTGGCGGATAAACTGCCGTAATTGATGTTCTTTTCCGGAATATCCGCACTGTCAATGTCGTAATAAATAAAGCCGCTGGTTTTTGGATTCAATGAGAGCTTGAGGGGAAACTTACCCAGCCCGGCGAAAGACGAACCTTCCGTAAATTCATAAACACCGTCCAGATTAACCGGGAAACTGCCCTGGCCAATACTGGAGGTCGTAATATAAATCTGGTCAGCCCAGGAACGATTGCAATGATACAGAATATAATCAACGGAAAAGACAACATCGGACACGGAATAGCCGGCCGGCAGGTCAAAATCCAGGTAGGCAATTTTGTCGGCGCCGCTGAAGCTGGACGCAACGGAGATCGTCCACTCGTTCCCGGTTAATGTCGAAGCGAGAGCGTTATCATCATTATTAAGAAATCCGGTTGTTAAGCCGATGTCGCCGGTTAACGGAGTGATACCGTTTTTGTCATACAGCGAGATGTCAATTGTCGTGGATGCGTAGATATTGGACCACTGACCGGTTGTGTCAAAATACAGATACAATCGGGCCGTTGAAGAACCGTCCGGCTCGGCATCGAGAAATTTGCGGAGAATATACAGACTTCCAACCGTCGTATTCGGAACCGGATCGCCCAGTGCCCCGGTAAAACCGGTGACGGGATCGCTGGCGTCGGTTTCCAGCGTGAGTGAGAAATCAATCGACTCGCCGGGGAAATAGGCACTTGTACTCGCGGAGAAATCACTAACCACCAGCGAACCCTGCGCCCCGGCCTGTGAACTTAATTCCACCGGGCCGGCATAGTCATGCGTGTAACCCCATTTGTCGACATAAATATAAAAATCTGCCGTTGTGTCGATAAAATCTTCCCATTGCCAGAGATTGGTATAAGTACCGCTAACCTCGGAAATGCTTCCGCCGTTAATCTGGCTTTCGCCAATGGGATGATCGGCGTGAACACTGTAATACAGCAGGCCGTTTTCGTTTGGCGTCATCGGCAGATAAATCGGAAATCGTCCCAAGGCTCCAAAGGCCGAACCAGTGGATAACGTCATCCCGCTGGAAGAAGTGTCGATGTAGTTTTCTCGGATATAAATGCGGTCGTTCCAGCCGGTGTTGTAATTGTACTTAATATAATCAACAGAAACTAAAATATCCGAAACGGAATGCGTCGGCGGCACTTCAAAATCCAGATAGGCGATTTTGTCGCTGCCGGCAAAACCGACGTCCACTTGGACGGTCCAGAGTGTATCGGTCAGTGTTGCGGAAAGGTGCCCGCTGCTGTTATTTTCGAAGCCGGTCGAACGAACAATCGCGGCATCCAGTGGAGCCGAGCCATCCTGGTTATACAGCCCGATTCGCACCTCGGTACCGGCGTAAATGTTTGCCCAACTGCCGGTGGTGTCAAAATAGAGAAACAATCGAGCCGTCGCCGTTCCGTCCGGGGCAACATTGACAATCTTTCGTAGAATTGAAAGTCGGCCGGAATTGCTGTCATAGAGAGAATCACTTAGCTGACCCGAAAATCCGGACATCGCCGATGCGGATGAATCAGACAGGTCAAATGTAAACGACAAGTTCTGTCCCGGCACATAATTGGCCACGTCACATTGCCAGTTTTGAATTGTTAACGCATCGGAAGGAGCGGTAACCTGAAAAGCATCTGTTTCCGTCACAGGTGTCGGGCCGGTGGTTTCAGCGTAAACCTCATAGGTGCCCGGCAAATAGGAAGGGATATAGCTCGCCGTTGCCTGGCTATCCTGAATCTGCCCTGAAAAGGTATGCACCACACCAAGCGGATTGGTGACGGTAATTTCACAAAAATCATTGACGTCATAAACGGTAATCGTCAGCGTTTGCAGTGGAGAAAGTGAATCGGTATCTGTCTGAATCAGTCCGGATTGGTCAGCGAATAGTACAGGAGCTGCCAGAAACAACAGGACAATAAGACAGCCGCAAAACTTGCGAATTAAATTGTGTTTTATTCTTCGCATGAGCACAACCATTTTTCAGCCAATACGGACAGGTCTTTGAGATTGACGGTTTCATCCAAAAAGATATCGCCGGTCAGACTGTTGCCGGTTTTGTTCCAGTTCGCCGACAAAGCGGAAAAATCGTCCAGATCAATGGTGTCATTAATAATGAGGTCGGCCGCCATGCACCGGTCCACCAGCAGAAAATCCAGTCGTCCAAACAAGCCGCTGACATCAGCAACAGGCCACTGGAAGCTGTGATTGGCCGGATCGGATATATCATAGCTGGCGGCAAAAACACCTGCTTGGTCAAAGCGTCGAATATACACCAGACAGTCCGGCGGCAGTTGTTCCAGGGCTTCGGGATTTTCCAACTTGATAATG
The DNA here is from genome assembly GCA_028282905.1 of Sedimentisphaerales bacterium. Lineage (GTDB taxonomy): Bacteria > Planctomycetota > Phycisphaerae > Sedimentisphaerales > Anaerohalosphaeraceae > 4572-13. The sequence continues at coordinate 6,880 of JANQGW010000054.1, forward strand.
CAATCACCAGACAATCCTGTTGATTGACTGTCAAATGCAATCAAATTCATCACGTAGAGCAAGTCCGGCTCATTGGGATCATACGCCAGAGTCTGACGGATCTGTTCATCGGGAGGATTGGATTGAGTAATGGTAACATAGTCACCCGAAGGCGGTCCGGGAGGAGAAAATAGTACGGAAGCGTCCAGCGTGTCGGGAAGATTTTCCGGGCTGCCAAACGCCGCGAAGACAGCCGGGAAGACATCGTTGGCATCATTATCGAGAGAGACTGAAAAACGCAGTTCAAATGATTGACAGAATGCGACTGTTGAAAACAGAAGACACGCGACACATAGGATTTTCCTAAATGACCCAGCCATCTCCACTCCCTGTTTAAGCACGGCCAAACACTCATATCTATTTTAAGATTCTATTATCATACATAATCAGCGATAATCTGTCAAGTTAATAACAGTTTGTGTTACAGATGCTAACTAAGACCAAAATGGTTTTTAATGGACAAAATCTATGAACAGAAGCTAACACCAGCGAATAAACTCTTTCCATTTAAGATGTTACGGGAGTTCATCTTTCAAAATACCGATTGCCCCCAAAAGCACGACGGCGGTCCGGATGAATCCGAACCGCCGTCAAATCATTACATTATACGCAATGACGCGTATTGTCATTCAATAAATGGAATACACTGCCATTACGGGTTTCTGGCGTCCAGCAACCATTCTTCAGCCATAATCGCAAAGTCATCCAGGTTCACGAAACAATCAAAGTTGACATCTTCAGGGATATAGAACATTGGCAGACAGCGGACTGTCACTCCGCTGTTGACAACACGCATATTCCGAATGTACCAGGTACCGGAGATATTAGAACCCCAGATACCGCAATGGATATATGTCATGTCATCCATGTCCCCAATGCCGTCCAAAGTCGCCAGCGGGATGACCAAGTCATGCCACTCATTGTCGCCGAGAACACCGACCGGAATGACATAACTGACTCCATCACCATCTGCATCATTCGCGCCCCACCAGGGATTCTTGAGAGACGAACCCGGCGCGGCCTTGACTTCCATCCGCAATTCATCATACTGGTTCAGCGCCAGACGCGGCCGGTCCCGATGCCAGTAGATAAAGTCGGTGTCCGTCGTACCGGTACTGGATGGCGTATCATAGTGCCATGCGATTACCTCATTCGGCTCAACGACGGGTTCACAATAACCAGTGCCATACAGGTTATTGCCGCCGGTGGTTTCGCCGGGCAGACCGCCAGTGTAGGTCCAGTAGGTATCCCAGTAGTGAGCATAGTTAGCGGGATCATCGGGATTAAATCCATCGTTGGGATCATAGACACAGGTGTCAATCATATAGTCAACGGGAACACCACGGACATCATCGGTCCAGCGTCCGGCAATACTGACCAGGTCGCTGAGCAGTACCGCGCTGTCTTCATCGATGTCGGCCTTCAGCTCGCGTACCGTAAAGTCCCCCAGATCGCTGGTCCAGACCGGATCCGGCGAGACACCGTCATACTCTTCGACATACCAGTAATAGGTCGTCTCCAGCTTCAGGTTGGCCGGTAGCGTTGTCGTCGGTTCAGTCAAACCTGCAATGGTGATCGGGCTGGTCAGGATGATATTCGGATCCGGATCCAGGACATCACCAACATAGACCTTAAACTCCGAGGTGCCATCGCCCTGGGTCCAGCTCAGAGTCGGATTAAAGGCGACATTGTCCTGACCGTCTTCCGGACTGGGCAGCATCGGTCGCGCATGAATCGCGGCGATATCTTCTTCGGTCAGGGCATAGTTAAAGACCCGGACATCGTCGATATAACCGCCAAATGCACCGGGCGTGTCATTGTTGCCGCCCACATAGAACGTGGCCGCACCGTAGAACGGCTTTTGAGCGCCGGTGACTTCGTAATGCAATTCACCATTGCGATAGACCTGCATAATACCGGTTCCGGAGTCCTTGGTCAGAACCCAGTGGTTCCATTTGCCGCTGAACCAACTTGTCGGAGCACTGGTGCCTTCATACGCACCATCCATTCCTTCATCCGGATTGCCTATATAAGCGGGAATGCGGGCGGTCGAGTGCGGAATCATCATATAAGCAACGGTCGCGTCTGCGGCATCCTTAACGATAAAGGTGGACTGGTTGCCCTCATTGGGCTGATCCACACCCCAGGTCCACAGTGAAATCGTCACTTGTGAATCGACCGCGTCAAAGACCGATGCGGGCAGTTCTGCCCAGTCGCTGCCGCCTGCCGTACAGTGCAGTGCTTTACCGCTGACCTGCAGTGACGGATCATCGACCGGGATGGCGGCATAGACCGGCGTGCCAACAGGCGTCCCGTCATAACCGTTGCCGCTGGAATCGGTCAGGTCGTCTTCAAACTGCCAGTTACCAAGCATCCGT
>JANQGW010000089.1 GCA_028282905.1 Sedimentisphaerales bacterium
GGTGCCGCTCCGGTGGGACTGGGAGCACGTGATACCCTCCGGCTGGAAGCGGGACTGCCGCTGTACGGCCACGAACTCGGCCTCGGCAAAGATGGCGAAGACATCCCGGTTTATGCGATTCCGCAGGCGCCGTTTGCAGTCAGTTTTGACGATCCCGCTCGTGATTTCATTGGACGCAAATGCCTGGAAGCTCAGGCACAGGCCCGAATCTTTTACAAGTCCGGTGATTTTTCCGATGTGCTGACCTTGCCGAAAGTTGTTCGCAAGATTCGGTTGCTGGATAAAGGCATTGCCCGCGACGGGGCGGATGTTTATTTTGAAGGTAACTTGGTCGGATGGGTTTCCAGCGGGACCATGGTGCCGTACTGGCAGTATGAATTGGCGGATGACACGGTACACTTGGGTGATACGCATACCCAGCGAGCGGTGGGGTTGTGCCTGATCAATCCAGATGTGCCGATTCGCTCGCAGGTGGAAATTGATGTTCGCGGCCGTCGTCTGAAAGCCGAAATCGTCGTCAAAAACCTTGAAAACCGAAAAGGCAATATCGCTTACGCGATACTATAGAGAATTATGAACCGCCGAGGATGCCGAAGTCACTGAATTTATTTTTTTCAGCGTCCTCAGTGTCCTCGGTGGTTAAAATAAAAAAGTAACATACCGGTTCCCGCTTTGGGAATGAAATTGAGTAAACAGGAGAGTTTGATATGTTGATTGATGCGGATGCAAGGTATTTGGAATCTCACGAATGGGTTAAAAAAGCGGACGGCAATACGTTCACCGTCGGCCTCAGTGCTTATGCGATTGAGCAGTTGGGTGACATCGTGTATATGGAACTGCCCGAAGCCGGCGCCGAATTTGCCAAAGGCGATGCGTTTGGTGTGATCGAATCAGTCAAGAGTGCTGCGGATATGTACATGCCCATCGGCGGCAAAATCGTTGACGTTAACACTGCGGTTCCGGATGGCCCGGATATGCTCAAGGCCGATGCCTATAACGCCGGCTGGCTGATCAAAATCGAAGCAACCGATGCAAGCCAGTTTGAAACCCTGATGGACGAAGCGGCCTACCGCACCTTCATCGAAACCGAAGCATAGGCGACGGCTGATTTTTGCAATTTCTAACCCTAAAGTCTATAGACTGAAGACTAAGGACTATTTCAATGCCTTTTATATCGAATACGGATGCCCAGCGAGCGGAAATGCTGGCTGAGATCGGACTGAAAAATGAGGATTTGTTTGGCGATGTGCCCGCGGAATTGCTCTGCGGTGATTTGAATTTGCCGGCGGGAATGGGCGAGCAGGAAGTCCGTAATCGCCTGGCCGAAATTGCCGGCAAGAATTATATCCACCTGACCAGCTTTCTGGGCGGTGGATTTTATGACCACTTTATTCCGTCGGCGGTCTATGCGACGATTTCCCGAAGCGAGTTTTATACGGCCTATACCCCGTACCAGCCGGAAACCTCGCAGGGCACCCTGCAGGCGATCTACGAGTTTCAGTCGATGATCTGCCGCCTGACCGATATGGAAGCGTCCAACGCGTCCATGTATGATGGCGGAACCGCGCTGTATGAGGCGATGACCATGGCCCTGCGGGCGACACGACGCAACAAGGTGATTATCGATGACTCGGTTAACCCGATCTACCGCGTGATGCTTCATTCGTACTCGCGAAATCTCAAAATTGACATGGTTGAGACGAAAAATCACGAGGGGCTCGCCAACCGGGACGCGATCCTGAAGGAACTCGACAACGAAACCGGCGCGGTCATCCTCCAAAACCCGAACTTCTTCGGCTGTATCGATGATGTGACCGATATCGCCGAAGCCGCCCATGCCAAAGGTGCATTGCTGATTGTTTCATGCTATCCGCTGGCATTGGGAATCCTGAAAACCCCCGGCGAGATGGGCGCTGATATCGTTACAGGCGAAGGTCAGTCACTGGGGCTGCCGATGTCATTCGGCGGACCATACCTGGGCTTTATGGCGACTCGCAAGAAATACGTGCGAAACCTGCCCGGCCGCATCGTCGGCGAGACCACCGATGTCAACGGTGACCGAGGCTATGTTCTGACCCTGCAAACCCGCGAACAGCACATCCGCCGCGACAAGGCGACCTCCAATATTTGCTCCAACGAAGCGTTGTGTGCGTTGGCGGCAACGGTTTATATGTCGCTGCTGGGCAAGCAGGGCCTCAAGGAAACCGCCCAGCTCTGTGCCGACAAGGCCAGTTATGCCTATCAGCGGTTGACGGCCATTCCGGGCGTTGAGCCACATTTCCACGCTAAGTGGGTCTTTAACGAAATGGTACTGGACCTGCCGCGAGACGCCGCCGATGTCATCGGCAAGCTGATCGAAAAAGGCTACGCCGCGGGCTTCCCGCTGAGCCGCTACTATGAGGGCATGGACAACTCGATTCTGGTGGCCGTGACGGAAAAACGTACGAAACAGCAAATCGGCATGCTCGCCGAAGAGCTGGAAGCAATATTGTAAGAGATATAGAAACCACGGATTTCACGGATTCACGCGGATTTTAATTTATATATTAATCCGTGGTAATCTGCGAAATCAGTGGTTAAAAAAATAAACGAAGAGGATTAGCTTATGAAGCTTGTTTTTGAAAAATCGGTTGCGGGGCGTCGGGGGTTGACTATTGCCAAAAGCGATGTGCCCACGAGTATCAATCTGGACGCTTCTTTACTGCGTCAAACGGATGCGGAACTGCCGGAATTGAGCGAACTGGACGTCGTGCGGCATTTTACCGAGCTGTCGGAGAAAAATTTCGGCGTCGATACTAACTTTTACCCGCTGGGTTCCTGCACGATGAAATACAATCCCAAGGTCTGCGAACGCATCGCGGCCTATCCGGGTTTTGCACATCTGCACCCGCTGCTGCCGCAGCTTCGCGGCGGTGGAATGCTCACACAGGGCGCGTTGGAAGTTATTTACGACATGGATATGGTGCTGCGTGAGATTTGCGGAATGTCTGCTTTTACCATGCAGCCGATGGCCGGTGCCCACGGTGAACTGACAGGGATTATGATGATGGCCGCCTATCACCAGGACAGGGGCAATCACAAGACAACCGTACTGGTACCCGACAGTGCCCACGGGACTAACCCCGCCTCGGCCTCAATTGCCGGCTACGGTATCAAGGCGGTTCCCAGTGATGAAAATGGCCTCATGTGCATTGATGCCCTCAAGGAAATGCTCAATGACGAGGTTGCCGGCATCATGCTGACCTGCCCGAACACGTTGGGGCTATTCAACCCCCATGTCCGGGAAATCTGCGATCTGGTTCACAGCGTTGATGGCCTGGCCTATTACGATGGCGCCAACCTCAACGCGATTGTCGGCAGGGTGCGTCCCGGTGACCTGGGATTTGACATTGTCCACCTGAACCTGCACAAAACCTTCGCTACGCCGCACGGCGGTGGCGGTCCCGGCTCCGGCCCGGTCGGTGTCGTGGACAAACTGGTCGATTACCTGCCGGTATCAACCGTTGTCAAACGCTCCGACGGCACATTTGCACTGGATTACGACAAGCCGAAAACCATTGGCTATATCGCACCGTTTTATGGTAACTTTGGCGTCTTTCTCAGGGCATATGTCTATATCCTGATGGCGGGCAAAGAAGGGCTGGAGCGAATTTCGGAAAACGCGGTCCTCAACGCCAACTATATCAAGGAAAAACTCAAACCCTATTACGATATTGAGCACGGCCAGCTCTGCAAGCACGAGTGTGTCTTCAGTGCCACCCGCCAGGTCGAAAACGGCGTCCACGCACTGGATGTCGCCAAGGGTCTCATCGACGCCGGCTACCATCCGCCGACGATGTATTTCCCGCTGATCGTCAAGGAAGCCCTGATGATCGAGCCGACCGAATGCGAAAGCAAGGAAACACTGGACGGCTTTATCAACGCGATGATCGAGATTGCCAAAAAGGCCGAAACCGAGCCGGAAACGCTCAAGGCCGCACCGATTTCCGCTCCCGTCGGACGGCTTGATGAAACTAAAGCCGCCAGGGAACTCAACATTGCGAGCTTGGCATAGTATTTCACTCTGAAAGTCTTGACATTAAAAAGGAGGTCGCCGGTTTATTGCATCACCGGCGGCCTCCTTTCATTTTGCGTTATGCGAAAATCGGCTATTTTCTTTTGCGGAGCATCAGGCCGCCGACGCTGAGCAGCAGCAAGGTTGCCGGTTCTGGAACGGCGGTAATCCGGCTGATAACCACTGTCTCGTTGGGACTATCCCACTCCAGCACATACATGGCACCGTCGGGACCGAATTCAATATCCGGACGTGTCCAATAGGGTGACACATTGAACGTACCAAAAATTTCCGCGTCATTATAGCTGTTGACCTGGTACAGCGTCCAGCGGTTGTCTGCTTCGTCTCTGCCGCCGGCGAACATGCTGCCGCCAAAATATTGTTCGGCTGTGTCATCAAAGGCAATACAAGCTCCTTCTTCGAAATCGGTATAACGACTTTCAATGCCGCTGTCATTAATACTGAATAGCCCCGCATATGTAAGATTGCTGGAGTATGTCCCTGCAAATATATCGCCGCCGTAGCTTCCAGTTGTATCAATGGCCAGTCCATAAACAGCCCCACTGATGTTGTGAGGATAATTTGAAAATGTGGTTGCTGTTCCACCGGAAGTTCCGACAGTCAGGATTTTATCATCTGCTGAGTTTGCAACATAGAGCTTTCCTGTGGGGTCAATTGTAATTGCTCCCGGTTGGTTAAGTCCCCCGGCAAAGGGCGTTTTGTTGCCGGCCAGGTCGATCCGGGTGATTTCACCACCAGTCCAGTTGGCGGTTTCCTGGCGGTCGGTGACATACAGATAGTCGCCGTAATTCGTTCCGCCTCCCCATGTAATATAGCGGGGATCCACAAGGTCACTTCGCAGGGTGGAGATGGATTTATCCGTGCCGATTTTTTGGATCGAGCCGTTTCTTGCGGAATCTCGGAACGTGTGGACTACGTAGATATTTCCGGCCGAATCAAACGTAAAATCTCGCGTTCTTCCAAGGGTTGAGGCATCATACGTCAGGTAGGTTTCGACCTGGTAGCCCGGATTGGTGACGGTTAATCCGAATGTCAACTGCCCCAGGCAGCACAGGCCCATGATCATGGACAGACAGATTCGCTCTTTCATCTTCTTCACTCCTCTCAAAATATCCTGTTCAATAATTTACAAAGGACGACCGGGCCGTGCGCAAACACCGGCACACGCGGTCAGGGGGAAATGTCTCACCCTCCAGGCATCCTTAGTTCCTATCTTTCCATCTTAGAACGACTGTACCAATTAAAGGGGGAGTAAGTCAAGAAAAAAGTTGTTTTTACTAACAATATTTGTATAATAATGTCATAAGTTATTTAAATACGGAGGTTTTCATTGCATACAAATATTGCGATACCAGACAAATTGGTCAAGTACATTCTTTTCCAACGTACAACTCATATTAAGTATGCAAGCTGGAAGCCGCTGCTGTTGCTGAATAAATACGGTCTTTTGCCCCTTTATGACAAAGCCATATCGTGTGAAGCATTTTTCAGAAAGAAAGAGATTAAACGCCTTTTTCTGAAAGATATGAATTCCGAGTATCAGCGAATCAAGTCTTCGTTGCCGGAAAAGTGCGGTTCGATTCTGGATATCGGATGCGGTGTGGCGGGAATCGATCTTTTTCTTTTTCAGCATTACCAGCAGGATAAGGCATTGCAGTTTAATCTTCTTGATAAAACTGAGATTGATAAAAAAGTTTATTACAACTTCAAGACCAAGGGAGCATTTTATAATTCACTGTCGGCTGCCGGTGATTTTCTACAAAGCAATGGGATTCCACAAGAGAACATTGAGCTGTTAGAGGTATCTGATGATTACAAAATCAAGGTGTCGCAAAAACTCGACTTGGTGATTTCCTTGATTTCGTGGGGTTTTCATTATCCGGTTTCTACCTATCTTGACCAAGTGTACGCATTACTTCGGGAAGGGGGATACTTAATTATGGATTTGCGAAATGAAACGGATGGCGAAGAACTACTGAGGCAAAAATTCTCGTCCGTCACAAAGCTATGTGATTTTCCAAAAGCAATACGGGTTGTGGCCATTAAGTAATGAGCCTTCAGAATCTAAATGGGATATTAAGGCGCTTTGGATTCAATCCAAATACTATTGTTCATTCCCATTTCTTCCAGCAGGTTGTCGGCTTGATCGACGTTTTTCATGACCCACAGGATGTATCGCAGGTCCACGTGGATGCTGCGTGTGATTTCGGCGTCAAACAGCCAATTGCTTGCCAGTGATTCGGCGTTGCCGTCAAAGACCAGCCCGACCAGTTCGCCGTTGCGATTCAGCGTTGCCGAGCCGGAGTTACCGCCGGTAATATCCAGGTCCGCTAGGAAATTCACCGGTACATCCCCAATCTCCGGCTTGAAAAACGGGCTTGCCTGTACATCTTTTGCGGCTTCCAGCAGTTCGGCCGGTGCATCAAAGGGCGGTGTGGCCGTATGTTTATCGACCAGTTGCGACAGCGTCGTAAACGGTTCATACATTGGCGCATCGGTAGTAGGGCGATAGCCTCGGACTGTCCCATAGGTCACCCGCAGCGTGCCGTTAGCATCCGGTGCGGCCTGTCCGTTCAAAAACGTCCTCTTGGCCGCAACATATTTCGGCCGCAGCACGATCATCTGGCCGTCATAGGTTTTTTGCTTATCCTCCAGCGCCTTGGTCAAAGGACGCAGCCGCAGGGCCAGTTGAATCATCGGATCATCGCTGGCTCGCAAGTCATCCAGCGAGGCATTTTTCAGCAGGTCAATCCGCACATCCGCATCTTCCAGCGTTAGCTTTTTGGTAAACAGTGTGCGAACGCGTTTTCGAATGTTCCAGTCCTGCGAATTGTCGCTGTCATACACCGCTGACAGCACCGGCTGTTTTTGCCCGGTTTCGAGCCGGTTGATCTTATTGAGATAGAACCGCAGAATGGCCCGATCGATTTTACGATCATAGCTGATCTGCATCCTCTGTTGGCCGGTAATCAGCCGATCCCAGTTACGCTGTTGAAATGCCGGGTCTCGTTCAGCGTCCGGTTTGGGCCGTTCTTCGGCCATCCGCACGATCGTATGGGCCGCACTGACCAGGCGAACGTAGCGTGTCAAACAATGCGCCAGATAATCAGGATAATCATCCCGCTGTGATTCGGTGATAAGGTCGTTCATTGCTTCCCATGCCGGTGACCATTTGGCCTTGCGGGTCTCGTCGGCATAGAGCCATTGCACAAAGGCATCTTCACGCTGCTGTTTTTCAGCAATGACATCGCCGTTTTCTATATTATCTTGCACAAGCTGCAGCAGTTTCAAGGAATTCATCACCCCTCTGATCGAAGGCGTGGCTTTGATGCTCAGTTCTTCACTCTGGGCGGCCAGTTTCTCATAGACCTTGGCCACATCCGACAATATCTCAATCCGCTTTGGATTGGCCGATTCGTATGCAAAGCGGGCCTGTCCGGCGGTTTTCCATCGCTGCGTTCTGCCGGGGTAGCCGGCAACCATCACAAAGTCGCCCTCGTCCAGCGGTTCGGAAGCTAATTTCAGATAATGCTTGGGCTGATAGGGCACGTTATCTTCGGAATATGTGGCGGATTTTCCGTCCGGGCCGACATAAGCCCGTAAGAAGGTAAAATCGCCCGTATGCCGCGGCCACTGCCAGTTATCCACATTGCCGCCGTACCAGCCAATGCCCCGGCACGGCGCGTACACCAGCCGGATATCCCGCAGTTCCAGTTTAGTTATCAGGTAATACTGCTTCCCGCCAAAATAGCTCTTGACCGAACAGCGAATCCCGCCGGGCAAATCTTCATGGTCGGCAATAATCGTCTTGATACGATTTTCCAGTTCATCATGCCGTTCGATCGGGTCAGCGATATCCTCCAGCCCATCGGTCATCAGGTCGGAAATGTTCCGGATATCCTGCGTGACCCAGACCTTTTTACCGATTTCGCCGGGCTTTTCCTCGTCCCGGCTGCGGGCGAGGAAACCGTCTTCCAGCAGATTACATCCCGGCGTTGAATTACTTTGCAGAGTCGAATTGGCACAGTGATGATTGGTCACGATCAGCCCATCCGGCGAGACGAACGATGCACTGCACCCGCCCAGCCAGACAATCGCTCCCAAAGGTTCCGCCAGCGGATCGCAAAGCGCCTCGGGATTGTCCACTCCCAGCGACCGAAGCGTATCAGCCTGCTCAGCCAATTGATGAGGCATCCACATCCCGCCGGGATTGACAAAGTCAGACGAACAACCACCCAACAAAGCAAGGCAAACAATCGTAAGCAGTAAACTATAATGTTTCATAAAAGCTCCTGAAGTTTTGAAGAACTGCAAATAAACACAAGTTATATTATTAGACGGGATTAACTGGATTTACACGGATTTATGATACAACTAAATAATCAGTGAAAATTTGTGTTAATCTGTGTCAAAAAAACATCTACGAGTGATTTTTCCGGCGTTTTTTATTTTTCGGCATCGGCGGTTTTTGTGAGCCGAGCAGGATGGCGAATTTCCGGGTGTCCGGGTGGCTCTGCAGGGCGATCTTCACCGTCATCGTCAGTGGTACCGACAGCAGCATGCCCATCGGTCCCAAAATCCAACCCCAGAAAATTAACGACAGAAAGACCACCAGTGTCGAAAGCCCTAATCGCTGGCCCATCAGCCGCGGCTCGATGATATTGCCGATCAGGATATTAACCACCAGGTATCCCAACGCCGCCAGTGACGCGGGTCCGGTCCCAAGCTGGACAAACGCCAGCGCACAGGCGGGAATCGCCGCGATGATCGAACCGATGCTCGGCACAAAGTTCAGCAGAAACGCGACCAGTCCCCAGACAATCGGGTATTTCACGCCGAGAATCATCAACCAGATCGTAATCAGCACACCCGTGATCAGGCTGATGGCGGTTTTCATCGCGAGGTATTTCTTCACGTCATCCGAAACCGCTGCCAGGTTCTCAAATGTCTCCGGCGAATTGGACATCGCCGCCTTAATCTTGCCCGGCAGAATCGACGCTTCCAGCAGGATGAAGACCATCGTTAAATAGATCATGAAGCCGTCTGTCAGGATATTGCCCAATTGAGCCAGCAGATTCCGGGTCAGGTCAATCGCCGTGGACGCGTCAAATTGAAACAGTGAAGGCGGTGGTTCGGCCGGTGTCGTCTCTGCGGCGATTCGTTCAACATCCGGGCTTTCTGCAACTTGCGGTTGCGCCGCAGCCGGTTCAGTCTCTGTCGGTTCGACCGGCTCAATAGGCTCACCGTTCTCATCCTCATCATCAAAGCGGAGTTTTTCCCGCTTCTCATCCAGCCAGGTCGTCCATTGCTGCTCAAGCTCCTTGATCTTCTGGTCCATATCATTGGCGTATTTCGGCAGGTCCTGGGTGAAGTCCGCAATCGACGTCGTCAACACGGTGCCGACCAGGATGCCGCCCAGCAGAATCACCAGTGACACCACCAGGATGGCAACGACGGTAGAAAATCCCTTGCCTTTGAGCCAGAACAGGGCGGGGGTACTGATAATCGCCAGAAAGATCGCCATCAGGAACGGTACGATGATATCAACCGCGGCCTTCATCCCCGCGACCACAATCACAAACGCCGCGGCGGAGACCATAAAGCGTATTGGCGCCGATAAACCTGCCGGCTGGGCCGGAGACGGAGTTGTTGTTTTTTTGTTTTCGCCCACGAATTCTGCCCTTCCATGGTATCCAGTAAGATAGTTTCAGCCTTTAACAAACAATAGAATACCGCCTGATAACGGGCCGGTCAAGTGCCTTTTGTCCAAAGAAATCGTCCAAACCGGTCGAAAAGCCGGATTTGCTTGACGATTTGCGGCGATTGCCTATAATGGGCGTTTTGAAACGACCGGATATTCGATTAAAAGGACAAGGCGAATCGCCATGAGTGCAAAGACAAGCAAAACTAAAAAACAAACGAAGAAATCTAAAATGACTACGGCCTGCCAGAAGTGCCAGGGAAAGTGCTGCCGCTATTTCGCGCTGCCGATTGAAGACCCGGAAGACTGGGACGATTATGATGATATTCGCTGGTATCTGTGCCATGAAAATGTGACCGTTTTTGTCGAGGACGGCGAGTGGTATTTGAATGTCAAGAACAAGTGCCGCTACCTGTCCGAAAAGGACTTCCGCTGCGGAAACTACGAACTGCGTCCGCATATCTGCCGCAAGTATGACACCGAGGCCTGCGACCTGACCGGCGATGGATACGACTACGAGCTGCACTTCGAAGACGACAAGCAGATGGAAGCGTATATGAAAATCAAGTTTGGCCCCAAAGTCTTCGACAAGCTGAATCCAAAGTCAAAAGCAAAAAAAAAGAAAAAATAGAATCACTGAGGATGCCAAAGACACCGAATAATATTTTTGACAGGATTTACAGGATCAACAAGATTTATTCAGTTATTCAGTAAATCCTGTTAAACCTGTCTAAAAAATTAGTGTTTATTAGTGTCCATTCGTGGTTCATTTTATGAGGTTTTTATGAAGATACAATCGGTCAAGGGAACGCGTGACTTTTATCCGCCGCAGATGGCGGTTCGCAATTTTATCGTCGATGGCTGGAAGGCCGCTTCGATCCGCAACGGGTTTGTCGAGTACGACGGGCCGATTTTTGAATACCTGAAGATGTACCAAGTCAAAAGCGGCGATGAAATTGTCGAGCAGCTGTTCAACTTCGAGGACCGCGGCGGCCGGCATCTGGCCATTCGCCCGGAAATCACCCCCACCCTGGCACGCATGGTCAACCAGCAGATCAACACGCTGCCGCGACCGATCAAGTGGTTTTCTGTGCCGCGGCTGTGTCGCGCCGAGCGTCCGCAAAAAGGGCGTCTGCGTGAGTTCTTTCAGTGGAATGTCGATATCATTGGCG
>JANQGW010000205.1 GCA_028282905.1 Sedimentisphaerales bacterium
AGTACATTGCCCTCAAAGGTCAGTGTTTTTTCCGGGTACGGTGCCGGTTTAGGCGTATTGGCCGCCAACCGCGGGCGATTGACCTCGCGAGCTTTCAGCAATTCTTCAACGACGCCCCGTCTTAACGCATTCAGTGTTGAAGCCGCAAAGAAATAGACTTGCGACGTTTCAATCTGAACATCCGAACAGGTAAACGGCGTATTGCCCAGTTTGGAAAGTTGCTTTTGGGCAGTTGCTGTTGCCTGTTCAGGCTTTTGAGCAAGCTGTTTTTCAACAGCCATTTCAAAAACCGCCTCATTGCTGTCTTCGTCAACCGCCTTGACGGAAACACCGGTCTCTGTCTCTTGCAGGGTTATCCCAACGGCAATCTTTCGCGAACCAGCGGGCGTTTTTAGCTGTTTGGCAAAGGCGTGATCGTAATTACGATACAATTCAAGCTCCACTTTCAAGCCGTCCATTTTCTGTGGATAAATGCGCCCACTGTCAACACGGTTAATGACTGTACCGCACAGGTTTTGCGCGTCATCAAAAAAGCAGATGCCGTCACCGTTATGCAGTTCAATATTGCCGGAAAGTCCAAACCAATCCGTGCCGATACCTGCAATTGCTCCCACCGGCTCGCCTGTTGATTTGGGCGTATCGGGCGAGCCCATTTTTTCAGCCCGGCCGGTCACGCCGTATTTGGTAAAGCCACGATTAAACGTCTTTTGCGGATTGGGTGTAAAACTCAACGAAACCTGGCCGGAAGAACTTTTCTTCAGGCCCTTCTGCTCAAGAATCGCATCCAGCTGCGGCCGATAGAAGCCGACGATATTGGCGACATAAGCCGCGTCCTTAAGCCGCCCTTCTATCTTAAACGAGGTGATGCCCGCCTCCAGCAAATCCTCAAGATGCGCTGACAAATTCAAGTCTTTCAGCGACAGCAGGTAACGGTCTTTGGTGATTAAGTTGTCCGAGGCGTCCTTTAGCGTATAACGCCGACGGCACGGCTGAGCACAGGCCCCGCGGTTGCCGCTGCGACCACCTAATGCAAAACTCATATAACACTGCCCGCTGGCGCCGACACACAATGCCCCATGCACAAAACTCTCCAATTCAACCGAAGTTTCTTTGCGGACAGCGGCAATCTGATCAACCGTCAGTTCCCGCGCCAGAATCACCCGCGAAAACCCAACCTCTTCCAGAAACTTCACCTTCTCCACAGACGCATTATTCGTCTGCGTACTGGCAATCAATGGTATAGGCGGCAAATCCAGTCCCAGCAAGCCCATGTCCTGAATGATCAGCCCGTCAATGCCAATCTCGTAGAGCTGGTCAATCAGGTCTTTTGCCTCAGCCAATTCGTCATCGGTCAAGATCGTATTCAGCGCGACATACACCCGCACATAATACGTATGCGCCAGCTCAACCACTCGGCGGATATCGTCTAAACTGTTGCCCGCCGCGGCCCGCGCGCTAAACTGCGGCGCACCAATATACACCGCATCGGCACCACACAAAATCGCGGCCTCAGCACAATCAAAATCCCGCGCCGGAGCTAACAGTTCAATTGTATTAATATTCCCATTCATTTCAATTCTTCTTGAATATAGGCTATTCCATTAAGAATAAGAGAATTCATTATTCCTAAATCAACAATCAAACGAGAAAGATGATATATTTTCTTACTGTCAATATCTGAATGTAAAAAGCACCCACTAAAAAGATTTATTTCTGATAATTTACGATCTCGAGTTTCTGTAATATCTGAAAGCTTGCTAACAAAATCTTGGTCTAAGATGGCCGTATTATTTAGTTCTTGACATTTTAAGTTATACTCTTTAACTGCCTCAGAATATAACTCGCCCTCTTCATCATTATACATATCTGGGAAATAGAGAGGTATTCGATGAGCGACTGGGTGTCTTAAGTCGCACAGTTCACGATACCAAGGTTTTAATCTTTCTAAATAAAGCTTACCCTTCAATACATCATACTTCTCATACTTCTTAGCAAAGCCATTTCTTATATAGTTATAAAAGCCAATTTTTTTTAAGTCTTCATACTTATTTCTTTCAACTTCATAATCCTTGTCTTCAAATGCAATAACGAAAGCCAAGCAGTCTACAATTGCATAAATATTTGCATAAGACGCATTTATAGCTTGGTCTAAAATAGCATCTTCTTCTCTATTTAGTGCTTCAATTCGGCTGTGTTGATAAATCTGTGAAATATCATCAATATTCTTCTTTAACATAAACAAACGACGAGAAACACCATATTCAAGAAAATCCTTCGCATCCTGAGATTTCAGGGCAACAGAAAAACGCATGACTATTTTAATTATATCATACAATAAAGTGCCCGCATAAAAGATGTCTGAACAAGTTATGCTTGAATATTTACGTAAAAAGAAGATATCAATTTCTTCGATTGAAAACTTTGTATTACCCTCAATCAGTTTATTAAATAATAGTAATTGAATTGAGTCGTAGATTTGAAGAAGAGGATTACACAATGCAATTCTTGCAATAATTTCATTCAATGTTTTATGATAATCACCACTATTATCTTTAATACCAAAACGATTGTATGTCTTTACAATATCAGAGTATTCCCCAGCACTGAAGCCAGGCATGCTTCCTGCATCAACCTTTGACAATCCATGTCGCGAAAGCGGAATTAAATCCACTTGTTCCAACAATGTATTCAGCAAAGATGTAATCTCTGAAATATCATCATCAGAAAGAGTAATTTTTATTTTTTCATCAATCATTCTTCAACCTTCTGTTTTTCTTCATGCTCTTCATGTTAAATATCTGTGCTAAGCTTTGCCAAATAACTGGCAAAAACCAAAAAAAAGGCCCGACTGAATCGCCGGGCCTTTTTAGAGTCTGACGGTTTAGTACATGCCGCCCATGCCGCCGCCCGGAGGCATTGCGGGGGCTTCCTTTTTCTCAGGAATCTCGGTAACAACCGCGTCGGTCGTCAAAAGCAGCGATGCAATCGAAGCACCGTTCTGCAGTGCGGTACGCTCAACCTTGGTCGGAACGATAATGCCGAACTTAACCATGTCGCCGTACTTTTTGCTGACGGCTTCGTAACCGAAGTTGACCTCATCGGATTCCATAATCTTCTGGGCAACAATCGAGCCGTCCAGGCCTGCATTGGTCGCAATCTGCTTGACCGGAGCAACCACAGCCCGGCGGATGATATCAACACCAATCTTCTCGTCGCCAACGCATTTTACCTTATCCAGAACTGACAGGCATTTCAGAGCAGAAACACCGCCGCCCGGCAGAATGCCTTCTTCAACAGCCGCACGACAAGCGTGCAGCGCGTCTTCTACGCGGGCTTTCTTTTCTTTCATTTCCGCTTCGGTCGCAGCACCAACATTGATCTGCGCGACACCGCCGGCCAACTTGGCCAGACGTTCCTGCAGTTTTTCAATGTCATAATCGCTGGTCGATGCATCGATCTCGTTGCGAATCTGCGAAATGCGGGCTTGAATTTCATCGGTGCTGCCGGCACCTTCGACGATGGTCGTGCTGTCCTTGTCGATGGTGATGCGCTTGGCCTGACCGAGCTGACTCAGTTCCACGTTTTCAAGCTGCAGACCGAGGTCTTCGAACAATGCCTGTCCACCGGTCAGAACCGCCAGGTCCTGCAAGAGTGCTTTGCGGCGGTCGCCAAAACCAGGGGCCTTGACCGCACACACCTGCAAAACGCCGCGGAGCTTGTTAACCACCAGCGTTGTCAGGGCTTCGCCTTCGACGTCTTCGGCGATAATCAGCAGCGGACGCCCCTGCTTGGCAGCCTTTTCCAGAACCGGCACCAGCGTCTGAATCGCACTGATTTTCTTCTCGTGAATCAGGATATACGGCTTGTCCAGAACGACTTCACGATCTTCCGGCTTGTTGATGAAGTGTGGGCTGAGGAACCCTTTGTCAAACTGCATACCTTCCAGCAGTTCAACATTGGTTTCCAGCGACTGGCCTTCTTCGACGGTAATAACACCGTCTTTACCAACTTTATCCATGGCCTTGGCCAGGGTCTTACCAATTTCAGCGTCCTGATTGGCCGAACAGGTCGCCACCTGCTGAATCTGCTTGCTGGACTCAACGGGTGTCGCCATTTCGTATAATGCATCAACTAATGCTTCGACAGCCTTGTCGATGCCGCGCTTAACCTGCATCGCGTTGGCACCGGCGGTAATGTTTTTCAAACCTTCTTCGAAAATCGCTTCTGCCATGATCGTCGCGGTCGTCGTTCCGTCACCGGCGACATTTGATGTCTTGGAGGCGACTTCCTTCACCATCTGGGCGCCCATGTTTTCATAAGCGTCTTCCAGCTCAATTTCCTTGGCGACGGATACGCCGTCCTTGGTAACGGTCGGGCTGCCGAAGGACTTTTCCAGAATCACGTTGCGGCCGCATGGACCGAGCGTAACCTTTACCGCCGCGGCCAGCTTATTAACGCCTTCGCGAATCGCCGCACGGGCTTCTGTATTAAATGCAATCTTTTTCGCTGCCATATTCAAACTCTCCTATTCTTGAGTCCTTGAGTTTTGTGTTCCTGAGTTCTTATTCAACAATCGCCAGAATATCCGACTCGTCCATAATCAGCAATTCTTTTGCGCCAACCTTAACTTCGGTGCCCGCATAGCTGGAAAACAGCACTTCCTGTCCCTTTTTGACGGTCATTTCGCCTCGGCTGCCGTCATCAAGCTGCTTGCCGTCTCCGACGGAAACGATCTTGCCACGCTGGGGTTTTTCCTGCGCCGAACCCGGCAAAACAATGCCGCCGGCCGTAATCGCTTCAGCCGCCAACCGCTCTACAATCACCTTATTTCCCAAAGGTCGAATCTTCATACGTCTCTCCTGTTATCTATGGTTATTCATTTTCTCTTTTTTTAAGTCCCAGGCAACCGCCCTGAGCTTTTTTACCACTTATGGCTCAAAGATTTGCAAACACCGTGCCAAAACATTCTCAAGCCCTTCCCTGAAATCCACTAAAGCATTATTATATATAGACTTACAAAATGGCCAAAGATGGCTATCTTATACCAAACTCCCAAAAAGGCATGCTCACCAAGCATAACCCTGCCACCTTGGCAGAACGACACTGTCAGCAAACCCGAATAAAGTCCGAAAGTATCTTGGCTGAAAAAGTGTAGAAACCTCACAGGTTTCGGACCTTCCGAAACTTCAATAAAACACTATTATTACTACTATTAACACCGTTTATAGTCTGTCACAGCCATTCCATTGAAAAGGAGGACGTTCAAGAAAAAATTGGCTTGACAGAAACTCCGTAACGTGGTAATTTTTTAATATACAGACCGACGTTTGATATATAGAACTTCATGAAAGAGTCGAAAAACGCAGGAAACTTACAATATTATGATAGAATCCAGTGATAAGACGAATAACGACTCCAATTACCATGTCCCAAATTTAAAACGGGCACTGCAGGTAATCGAGTTGTTAGCGGAAAATCGCGACGGCATGACACTTTCGGAAATCGTTGAGACCCTCGCCCTGCCCAAAAACAGCATTTTTCGCATCACAGCCACATTAGTGGACACTGGTTATCTTCTAAGAGACGAAGACAGCAAGAAGTTTATGCTTTCCCGAAAACTGCTGCTGATCGGCAGTTCGGCGGTTTCAGAGTACAGCCTGGTTGAAAAGTCATTCGATATTATGTGTCAACTGCGTGATATCGTGAAGGAAACAGTCCTGATCGGCACGATTGCCCGAAGCGAATTTATCGTCATGGAGCAGGCCGTCAGCAGTTATCCTTTTAAATTCACACTGGATATCGGTTCGCGGGTGCCCCTGCACGCAGCCGCTCCGGCCAAGGCCATCTTAGCCTATCTTCCGGAAAAGCAACTGGAAGAATTGTTCAAGATCATGCCTTTTACAAAATACAACCAGCGAACTATTACAACCCCGGAAGATTTCCGCGTTGAAATTAACGATATTCGCCAACTCGGCTACGCCCTTGACCGGGCCGAAGAACTGGACGGCGTTCACTGTATTGGCGCCCCGATCTTCGACCGCTACGGCAGCCCCGTCGCGGCTATCTGGACAACGGGACCAAGCGAACGCCTGCCGGAAAGCTCGTTTGATGTTCTCGGGCCGCAGGTGAAAGAACATGCTGACAGAATTTCACAACGCCTTCGATAACGGAGCTTATATATAATATGACTGATAACAGACTCAAATCCGTCTCTGACCTGGTTGGCATCGCCGGCCAGCTTCCGGCAACAACCATTCTGATTCCGGGCGGCGACCGCATTGAAGATATCAAACTGGTTGACACCGCCAGGGATTTCGGCATTATCAAGCAGGCGATTCTGGTCGGCGATGAAGCAAAGATACGCGAAAATGCCGATAAGCTCGGCGTGACGCTTGAAAAAGACATTGTCATCGCCGGCACGGATGAAACCATCGGCGGCCAAACCATCGAGCTGGTCAACGACGGACTGGTCGATATTGTTCTTAAAGGCGGCATTTCTACACCGATCATCAACCGGGCGATGCTGAAACTGGCCGTCCGGTCAACCGTCAGCCTGGCGAGCATTTTTGACGCCGACCCGATTGCCAACGGCCGTCCAATGATTCTGACCGATGCAGGCGTGACCACTGTTTGCAGCCAGGACCGTATGATCGACATGATTCTTAATTCCGTCGAACTGGCCCGGACGGTCATGGAAATTGACCGGCCGAAAGTCGCAATCCTTTCCGCCAACGAAAAACAGATTCCGTCACTGCCTTCAACGGCCATGGGACTGGAACTGGCGCAAATGCAGTGGGACGATGCAATTGTGTGCGGCCCGCTTTCATTTGACTTGGCAACGGATCCAGAATCGGTTGAGGTCAAGGGAATGCCCGATGTACCAAACGCCGAAATCGTCGCCGGCCATGCCGATATCCTGGTGTGCCCCGGCATTGACGCGGCCAACGTGCTCTACAAAACCGTTACCGCGATGACCAAATACGGACAGGCCTCGATCGCCGGTGTTACCCTTGGATTCAAGGTGCCCTACATCATCCTTTCCCGCTCCGACAGCCTTGCCACCCGCCTTGAATCGGTTTCGCTGTGCAGTATTTACGCCCGGCGGCATCAACCGCAGCCGTCACAGGCATAATAATACAAAGTAAACGATCATTTTTGAAAAGCAAATAACTACGATGACTGAAGAAGACACAATGTATTGGCAGTTTACGATTTCCGTTTCGGATTGTGCCGGCGCGATGACCAGCGTTGCGGCGGCTTTCAGCAATGAAGACGTCAACATCGACATTACGGTCGGTAAAAGCTTGCCGTCCGGCGAAAACGGCCTTGTTATCATCGGCTTTGAAAGCAGCACCGAGGTCAAGGATATTCTGGTTCGCCGAATCGAGCGACTGACCAAGGTCATCAGTTTACAGCATCAACCATCGACATTAAAAGAGGTATCCGAGAATATCTCAGAACAGATAAAACACATTTAATTTCTAAGGAGTTAGACAATGGCTACATTTCATCATTTCGGCGTTCCGGTTCAGAACCAACAGGAAAACGAAATCTATATCGAAGCCGGCAAGGTCTTTATCACTGACGCTGACAGTCACCCGTATCACAGCGAGTTTCTGCGTTTTGAAGACGACAGTCCGATGCACGCAGACGTGATCAACAACCCGCACGCGGCGTTCATGGTTGACAGTCTGGAAGAAGCCCTCCAAGGCCAGAACGTCATCATCGAACCGTTTGACGCAACCGAAACGCTTCGCGTGGCATTCATCAACGATAACGGCGCCGTGATCGAACTGATGCAGCAGATCTAAATTGTTTAAAACAATCACAAATAAAGTGAGGACCCAAAAATGAAGATGAAAAAATTTATCAATGATCCGATGAATCTGACACCGGAACTATTAGAAGGATTTGAAATTGCCTGCGGCGATAAAATGGCTATTCAGTCGGAAAAGCTCGTTGTTCGGGCCACGCCGAAAGATGAAAGCAAAGTCGCTTTGGTCACACTCGGCGGCGCCGGCCACGAACCGGCTCTGAGCGGTTTTGTCGGCGAAGGCCTGCTGGACGTCAGCGTTGTCGGTGACATTTTCGCCGCTCCCGGCCCCCCGAAGGTACTGGAAGCCCTCCGCATGATGAATCGTGAAGCGGGGATTCTGTTTATCGTGCTCAACCATGCCGGGGACGTGATGAGTGCCAACATGGCCATGGAAATGGCGGAAAAAGAAGGCATTAAGGTCAAGATGATCCTGACGCATGAAGATATTGCTCCGGGCATCGACACCCCCATCGAAGATCGCCGAGGGTTGGTCGGGTGTGTGCCGCTGTATAAAATTGCCGGTGCTGCTGCTGAAGCGGGCAAGAGCCTTGATGAGATTTATGAAATCTCCGAACGGTTCAATAACAATATGGCCACACTGGCGGTTGCGATGAATTCTGCCACCCATCCGTCCACGGGCGACTGCCTGTTTGAACTGCCGGATGATGAGATGGAAATCGGCATGGGTCAGCACGGCGAAGCCGGCACAGGCCCGACAAAGATTCTCAATGCTGATGACACCGCAAAGGTCATGGCCGACCGTTTGGCCGCCGCTATTGACGCCAAAGAAGGCGACCGCCTGATGGTGATCCTCAACGGCGCCGGTGCCACAACCCTGATGGAACTGTTCATTGTGCTTCGCGGCGTGAAGAAGTTCCTCGACACAAAGGGCATCGAAATCGTCACCTCTCGCGTCGGTGAATTCCTGACGGTTCAGGAGATGGCCGGTTTCCAGATGTTCTTCGCAAAAATGGATAACGAGCTGCTGGACCTGTGGAACGCTCCCGGCGACTCGCCTTATATGACAGTACGTTAATTCACGGGTAGAACAATGGCACAAACAATTAACCATAACGATGTGGTCACGATGATTCGCGGCGCCGTCAATATCATTAAAGACAACCATGAGATGCTGTCCAAACTGGACTCGGCTACCGGCGACGGCGATCACGGAACGACCATGCTGCGAACGATGCAGGCCGTGGAAAACACGCTGAATGAAAATCCGGATGAAGCCCTGAAAGAGCTGCTTTATAAGATCGGCTGGGCCATTATGTCTTCGGACGGCGGCTCAACCGGACCGCTGCTCGGCTCCTTTTTCATGGGATTGAGCGAAGGCCTTCCGGAAGCAACCGAACTGAACGGTGCGGGCCTGACGGACACAATCAGCGCAGGCATCGACAAAATGCACAAGCAAAGTCGCGCCCAGATCGGCGACAAAACCATGATGGACGCGCTGCTTCCGGCACAGACCGCAATGAAAGCAGCTGCTGCAGACATTGACATCAACGTTCTGCTCGATCAGGCAGCACAGGCAGCTGAAGAAGGCGCCAAGGCCACTGAAAACATGACCGCCAAATTCGGTCGTGCCCGTAACCTGGGCGACCGGGTGCTCGGTCATAAAGACCCGGGTTCGGTCTCCATTTCGCTGATTTTTCGCGGTTTTCATGAAAGTTTAGAACAAAATTAACGCTTTTCCGAAGGGATAAATAGATTATGGCAGATGCTAACGGAAATAAAGAAGCAAAAGATTACGGACTGGATGTGCCCGTCAAGAAAGAGGCATTCTTCCTGAAGGGCCTCGACCATGTTGACTGGGGTATCAAAGACCGCATGGGTCGGATTTTCAACAAAAAATCCGGCAACACCGTCATGCTGGCCTTTGACCACGGTTATATCATGGGCCCGACCTCGGGTCTGGAACGTATCGACCTAGGCATTGTTCCGCTGATCGACTATGCGGACTGTATTATGTGCACACGCGGTGTCCTGCGTTCCTGTGTTCCGCCGCAGGTCAATAAACCGGTTTCACTGCGTTTTTCAGCGGGCACAACAGTGCTGAACGACCTGAACGATGAGTGCATTCTGGATATCGAAGAAGCCATCCGTCTGAATGCTTCGGCACTGGCGATTATGGTTTCAGTCGGCGGCAAATACGAAGCCAAAACCATAGATAACCTGGTTCGCACCGCTGACATGGGTGCCAAATACGGCATCCCGACGCTGGGTGTGACCGCTGTGGGCAAGGAATTGACCCGCGACAGCCGGTACCTGTCGATGGCCTCGCGTGTCTGTGCGGAAAACGGCGCAACCTTTGTCAAGACCTACTACTGTGAAGAAGGCTTCGAAAAAGTAACCGCGGCCTGTCCGGTCCCAATCGTAATTGCCGGCGGTAAGAAAGTACCTGAACTGGATGCTCTGACCATTGCGTATCGGGCGATTCAGCAAGGTGCGGCCGGTGTGGATATGGGCCGCAATGTCTTCCAGGCCGATGCTCCGGTGGCAATGCTCAAGGCTGTTCGCGGCGTTGTGCATGACGAACTCAAGCCCGAAGAGGCGTTTGAGCTGTATAACGAGTTGAAGTCGGCATAAGTGTAAATTTAAATAAACGGTGCCGGCTATAGGTCGGCACCGTTTTTAACGAAACAACCATTAGTCTATAGGTGATCGAATGAAAGATTTTGTAAAATATTTGCCCCATCCTGGGATTATCGCAGTATTAGCCTTTATCATCCAGTTCCTCACCAATCTGACGCCCAATCTTGTCACCTGGATTTGCTTTCAAACATGGGCCTTGTATTTTCTGGCCGGCTGCAACATCAAAGGCGGCCTGAAAGCCGCGGCCTGTTACGCCATCGGCATTCTGGCTTCTATGGTAATTATCGAATTCGGCGGTTCATTGAGTGGTCTGGGTCAATGGGCATTTCCGACGGCTGTCGGCGTTATCGCCTTTTCCGTCATTCTGCTGGAAAAGGTGCCAGCGCTGAATCTGATTCCCGCTCTGTTTATCGGTTCTGGGGCCTTCTTTGGCTGGATGTCTGCAAACGGCGAAAACGCGACCTATGCGCAGGCGTTTGGTGTTGTCATGGGTTCCTGCCTGTTCGGGATGCTGTTTGGTGTGGTTACGGTCTGGGCACGCACAAAATACTCTGAGATGTTTGAAACACAGAGTAACGAAGAAGAAAAAGCAGAAGCGAAAGCAGCTTAAAAATAACTTCCAATTGCTGGATTAAGTGAAAGGAAACGAAATGACCAATTTTAATCGAAGAGAAGTCCTTGGTCTTGCCGCCGGCGCGGCTGTCGGCATGTCCGGACTCATAAGCGGCTGCAATGTATGCGGCAAGGAGACAAACATGTCAAGTGGAAAGTTGAAAACGTACAAAAATGAAGATTTTTACAAAGCCGACGGCTCTTTCGATCAGGAAAAAGCTAAACAGGCTTATTATGAATTGATGGAATACCACGGTTATCCCATTGTCGATCGTCTTAAAGGCGAAGAGTTCTGGGCGATTGACTTTGGTCTGGGCCGCTTCACCGAAATCGGCATGGCCGGTATCTTCTGGGTGAATAACGAGCGGGACAGCTATTTCGGTCACGAAATCTATCTGCTGCCGGGCCAGCGCATCACCGAACACGCTCACGTCAAGACCGCCGCGGCCGGGCCGAAGATGGAAGCCTGGCAGTGCCGTCACGGCTCCTGCTACCTATATGGCGAAGGCACCCCGACACCGGGCGTTGAAAAGGACATTCCCGAAGCGGATAAGCCCCACTGGATCGCCAAGACCCGGAAATTCATCACTCCCGGCCAGATCGAGCAACTCGACGTCCCTGAGTCAAAGCACTGGATGATGGGCGGCCCCGAAGGCGTTATCGTCACCGAATACGCCACCTATCACGATAATGACGGGCTGAGATTCTCAACGCCGGGCATCAAATTCTAATACGCCCGAGTCTGTGAGAAAAGTGAATCAACAGCAGTCAGCACAGTCAGTTTTGACTGTGCTGACTTTCTCCGATTATATGCAATATAATCTGGATTCTATTCGTTCTATTTAAATAAAGACACCGGCCGCAGTGCCGGGGCAGACGGAAGTGGGCCGTTTGCGGGGAAATTGGGTCATTTAAAGGACAGTTGTACTATGAATACACGAAACAGGCCGAAAAACGGTTTTTCCGGTTTCAATCTATTTACAGGACTTATACTTGCGATTATTACCGCAACCATCTTAACCGCCCCCTGCCATGGCGCAGCCGATTACCGTAAGGCGGATACCTGGCCGCAAACCATGCTGAACGCCAGGAATTCCATTGCCACCATAACCGAAGAGAATACGGTTAATTTGGGGGCCTGGTATATGGCCGGCCCGATTGCCAAAACAAAATTGAAAGACAAACGATTCCCGGAAGACGGCGTCGATCTTGCCGCGACCGGCAAAGACGGCAAAAAGCTTTGGAAAAAGAAAAAATATGTCGATGGTTTTACCCATTCCCTTCCGTCAAAAAGTAATGTTTCTACCTATCTTTACAGAACTATCACCGTCCCGGAAGCAACAACCGTCAACGTCGGACTTGGCAGTGATGACGGGCTGGCTGCTTTTCTAAACGGAAAAAGAATCCACTTTAATAATGCCAGCAGAGGTGTTTCCGCTAACCAGGACCGTATTAAGCTGGACCTTGTCAAGGGTGAAAACCAGTTCATGATGAAAGTTGCCAACGGCGGCGGCTCTCACGGGTTTTACTTTGGCATGAAAGACAATTCGCCAACCGCCCAAATATGGCACAACATCGCCGGCGATTTTCCGTTTGAAACCGGCTGCATGAAAACCGATCTCGGCGGCAGTCATTTAGCCTGGCTCCGTGGCGATGACAAAAAAACACAGCAGATGATGAAATCCGTACTTTCGGATCTCGGCAAGTACGGCAAGACGATTTCGGACAAAGCCGAAACACTCAAACAGAATAACGCGAATCAGCAGCAATGGCTCGCCTTGTACGCCAACGCATGCAGTATCCGGAGCAATCTTGCAGAACTTGAAAACGTCAACTTTGACTCATTGCGTCTGGCGATTGCCGATCTGACCAAGACCTACCCGGACACCTATACCAAAGGCGATGCGTATCTGACACGCATTGACACACTGGAAAAGAAGTTTTATGACCCGGAGGCCCTGACCCCGGCCCTGGTGGAAGAAATTGTGTCACTTCAGAAGGAAGCCCTGCTGGCTAATCCGCTGATGGATTTTGACAAACTGCTGCTGATTAATCGCAAGGTCGCCAATGCCCGCAAGGCCATGGGCGGCAGTATCGCCATGGTCGCAAACTGGATGAGTAACTCAGCCATCGGGCAGCGGGGACACAACAATGAAATCGCCATGCTTTCGCCGGTTCGCCCGGACGGGGAAGTATCTACACTGTATAAACCGAAAAACGGCGAATATGTCGGTGAATTTGACCTGGACTTCGATGCAAGCAAGTTGATGTTCTCAATGCCCGCCGGTGACAGCCGCTGGGGAGTCTTTGAAATCGACGCTGACGGCAAAAACCTGCGTAAGCTCGACCTGATTGACAAGCCCGCCGTCAGTAACTATGACAGTTGCTATCTGCCCAATGGCGACATTGCGTTTACCTCCACCGCGACCTATGCGGCGGTGCCCTGTATCAGCGGCGGCTCTCCCGTCACCAACATGTACCTCTGGCAGGCGGAGCAAGACAGTATTCGCCGCCTGACCTTTGACCAGGAACACAACTGGCAGCCGGTCGTACTGAATAACGGTCGTATCCTCTATACCCGCTGGGAATACACCGATACGCCGCACTACTTTACCCGGATTCTGTTCCACATGAACCCGGACGGTACCGAACAGATGGAATACTACGGCAGTAACTCGTATTTCCCGAATTCGGTCTTTTACACCCGGCCGATTCCGAATCATCCGACCAAGGTCGTCGGTATTGTCACCGGCCACCACGGTATCGCACGTTCGGGCCGACTCATGATCTTTGACCCGGCCATCAGCCGCAAAGAGGCTGACGGCGTTGTGCAGGAAATCCCCTTCCGTGACCGTACCGTTGAGCCAATAATTAAGGACCGGCTCGTCGATGGCGTATGGCCTCAGTTCCTGCATCCGTATCCGCTCAGCGACAAGTACTTCCTCGTTTCCGGAAAACTGACGCCGAATTCACTTTGGGGCATTTACTTAGTCGATGTCTTTGACAATGTCACGCTGGTCAAAGAACTCGATGGCTCTGCCCTGCTGGAACCGGTGCCGTTTGTCGCGAAGGCTAAGCCGCCGGTGATTCCAAGCCGCGTTAACCCCAAGACGAAAGACGCGATCTTTTATCTGGAAGATGTTTACGCCGGTGCCGGCCTTCGGGATATCCCGAAGGGAACGGTTAAGAAACTGCGTGTTTTCACTTATACCTATGCCTATAATAAAGTGGGCAGCCACGAATATGTCGGGCAGGAAAGCGCCTGGGACGTGCGTCGAATTTTGGGTGAAGTGGATGTTGAAGAAGATGGTTCGGCGATGTTTAAGGCCCCGGCCAACACACCTCTGTCTTTCCAGCCACTGGACGAACAGGGCCGTGCGATGCAGTTAATGCAGAGCTGGACCGTTGGAATGCCCGGCGAAGTCGCTTCATGTGTCGGCTGTCATGAGCCGCAAAGTATGGCCCCGACAACGCGCCGCAGTGCCGCCTCATTGCGACAGCCGTCGGAAATTGAACCGTGGTACGGCCCAGCACGCCCCTTTGCGTTCCGTTTTGAAATCCAGCCGATTCTCGACAAAAAATGTAATGCCTGTCACGGCGAAAACGCCAAGGGCAAACCCAGCTTTGTCGCTACCGGCAACGGGGTTCGCCACTGGGATGACATGGCCTATCAAAACCTTCATCCGTATGTTCGTCGCCCCGGTCCGGAAAGCGATTACTACGTCTTCCAGCCGTTTGAGTATCATGTCAATACCAGTGAACTGGTCCAGATGCTGACCAAGGGGCATTACAATGTACAGCTCTCAGAGGAAGAATGGGACAAGCTGACCACCTGGATCGACTTTAACGTCCCGTATGCCGGCACCTGGAATCCGCCGGAATATCAAGGCCAAAAACAGGACGACGCAAGACGCGAACTTGAAAAGCTTTATGCAAATATTGACATTGATACGGAAGGCGACTACGCAAAAATGGCGAAAGAATATGCCAAACGCCCGCCCGTCAAGCCACAGCGTCCGAAGGCGTTCATAAAACCGCAGGTTGTTCAGCCTGATGTTTCCAATTGGCCATTTAACGCCGCCAAGGCAAAGACCATGCAGAATGGCAATGAATTTTCTGTCAATCTCGGCGATGGCATTGCCATGAAATTTGTAAAAATTCCCGCCGGACAGTTTGTCATGGGAGATGCCAACGGCAAGCTGGACGAAATCCCGCTGGCTCCGGTTAAAATTGACAAGCCTTTCTGGATGGGAACGGTCGAAGTCACTAACCGGCAGTTTGCCCAGTTTGACCCGACACATGACAGCCGGTATATCGACCAGTGGTGGAAAGATCACACCCGCCCCGGTTATGACGCCAACCTGCCGAAGCAGCCGGTCATCCGGATTTCCTGGCAGCAGGCGATGGACTTCTGCCAGTGGCTCAGCGAAAAAACCGGCAAGAAATTCACCCTGCCCACCGAAGCACAGTGGGAATGGGCGTGTCGGGCCGGATCGGATAAGGCCATGTGGTACGGCGATGCCGACACAGACTTCGCACCTTATGCGAACCTGGCGGATGTCAGCCTCAAGAAGTTCTCAGTAACCGGTGTTGATCCCAAACCGCGGCGTAATCCGAATGATCTCCAGGCGTTCCTGCCGCGGATTAATAGTGTCAACGATGGCCAGATGATTATGGGCAATGTCGGCTCTTACAAACCGAACCCATGGGGCCTGTATGATATGCACGGCAGTGTCGCCGAATGGACCCGCTCCAGCTTCAAGCCGTATCCGTACAAGGACAATGACGGCCGCAACAGCGGCAATCTCGCTGAAGACAAGGTCGCACGCGGCGGTTCATGGCGTGACCGGCCCAAAGTGGCTCGCAGTGCCTATCGCCTGCCTTACCACTCTTACCAGCGTGTGTATAATGTAGGCTTCCGTGTGATTCTCGAAGAAAATGACGCTTTAGCGATGGATGATCACAATGTACAATAATCTCCGGTCCATTGGTATTTTACTTGTTTGTATTGGACTTCTTTCTGCCGCCGGGTGTCGTAAAAAAACACCCGGCCGGCAGGACCAGTCGCCACAGACTTATGTAGAAACGAAACAGGAAACGCCTGCTCCCGCAACGGATGAAGACGGCCCCTGCATTATTGACAAGAAAGACGCCACCCCTTCTGTCAGCACCGACGAAGAGGAAGATGTCCCGCAATTCGGTTTGAATTCACCGTTTGGAAACAGCAGTGGTGATAATGAACCTGAACCCATCAAGGAAAAACAGCTCTGGGCAAAGTCCTGTCTCTACCAAAAGCCGCCGGAATTTGTCGTAGAAAAATGGATCGGCAAAAAACCGGAAAGAACGGGCAAAGTTGTTCTCATCGAATTCTGGGCAACCTGGTGTCCGCAATGCGTCCGGGCCATCGATACGCTCAACCGGTATCATGAAAAATACGGCGACGAATTGGTCGTCATCGGCATCTCCGATGAATCGGAAGAAACCATTCGTAACTATGAAAAGCCCATCCATTACTTCAATGCCATTGATACACAGGAACGGATGAAAGACGCACTCGGCGTCGAGGGAATTCCGCATATTATCATTGTCGAACCCGGTGGGCATGTCGTCTGGGAAGGCTTCCCCTACCAGAAAAACTACGAACTGACCGATGAAATAATTGAGAAAATCCTGAAAGTTGCCCGGGATAATAAAGCGGGCATCTGATTGAAATCATAATACACCTATATTCTCAAAGGGATTCCATGCTTGGAAAATCAGCACAGTGGATCGCCCTGTTTTCATTTTTTGCAGCAGAGTGTATGATGGATACGAGAGAGTTTGATAAAAAGCAGGCACAAAAAATATTGATGGCATGATATGCAATAATCTTTAGTATTGACAGACACAACTATTGGAAATATCCTGAATCTTACTAAAAAACGGTAAGGCCTGAGTGTAAATGAAAACGAAAGTATTTATATTTTTGTTAGCGATCATCGGCATTGTTCGATCATCGTGTCATGCAGGCGGGATCAGCTTCAGTGCATCCAGCGTTCACAGCGGCCCTTACGCAGCCCAAAACGCGTTTGATGGAAATCCCCAAACACGCTGGGCCAGTCAGCCTAACCGAAATAACGAATTTCTCCAAATCGACTTTTCCGAAACACTGCCAATCGGTGCCCTCTTGATTCGTTGGGAAAACGCCTATGCCAAAGAATATGATATCCAAGTCTCGGACAACGGAAAAGACTGGAAAGTCATCGCAGCAGTCACTGACGGCAAGGGTGGAAAAATTGAACATAAGGGCCTTCAGGAAAATGGGCGGTTTCTTCGAATAAACTGCAAAAAATACGGCCCCCACCCGCTTTATTCTATCTGGGAGGTTCGCATTGCCGGCAATGCGGTCAATCGTAAACTGCAAGAGTTTCGCCAAGATATCAGGCACCAAGAGAAAAATCAAGCCGAACAAAACAAGCAACTGCTCCGGAAAATATACGGCGTTGAGGAGATCATCTTTGCGCAGCGGCGAATGGGCATTGACGGTCACTGGTATGCAAATTTTGCTTATTATGCCGACAGCACTGAGCGTAAACCACACCGCCCCGGAGGCCGGCTGTGCAAACTCAATGTCATAACCGCCGAAGTGACCGTCCTGCTCGAAGATGAAGCGGGTTCGGTCAGAGATCCGATTGTCCATTATGACGCGAAGAAAATCCTTTTCTCATACCGCAAAGGCGGTGAAGAACACTTCCATTTATGGGAAATCAATTGCGACGGCAGCGGCCTCCGACAGCTTACAGACGGTATTTATGATGATATCGAGCCAACCTATCTGCCAAACGATGATATCATGTTTGTTTCCAGCCGGGGCAAACGATGGGTCAACTGCTGGCTGACGCCGGTGGCAATTCTCTACCGATGTGATGCCAACGGGAAAAATATCCGTCAGATATCGGCCAATATTGAGCATGACAATACACCGTGGGTGCTGCCCGACGGAAGAATTATCTACCAGCGTTGGGAATATATCGACCGCAGCCAGGTTCATTATCACCATCTCTGGGCCACAAATCCGGACGGCACGAACCAGACCATCTATTTCGGGAATATGCATCCGGGCGGCGTTTTTATTGACGCCAAGCCCATTCCCGGAACCGCTGATGTGCTGATGATCGAATCACCGGGGCACGGTCAAAATGAACATGTCGGCTGGGTCACACGTGTCAGCGAAAAATATGGGCCGGATGACTTAAATGCAAAAAGACATCTTAATCCCGCTGCATCGTTTCGTGACCCCTACCCGCTTTCGGCACAGCACTGCCTGGCGGCCAGTGGGAAAACCATTCAACTCATGGACGATTCAGGTAAAACAACGGTAGTTTACCGGCTTCCGGCTAAGCTGGCCCGGGCCGGTTTCGAGTGCCATGAACCAAGACCCGTGATTCAACGGCAACGGGAGACAATTATTCCCGACCGGACCGATCCGAAACAGGCAACCGGAAAGCTGTTTGTAACCAATGTCTATAACGGTCGAAATATGGAGGGTGTCAAGCCGGGAACAATCAAGAAACTGCTGGTTCTGGAGTCCCTGCCCAAGCCTATTAACTACACCGGCGGCATGGACCCGCTGACCTATGGAGGCTCCTTTACACTCGAACGGATTCTGGGCACAATTCCTGTTGAATCGGACGGTTCGGCCTTTATGGAACTGCCGGCCAACCGTTCTCTGTTTTTCATCACACTCGACAAAAACGATAACGCCGTCAAACGGATGCAGAGTTTCACGTCGGTTGCGCCAGGTGAGATGAGCAGTTGCCTCGGCTGCCATGAAAACCGCTCTAATGCACCGCAGCAGGTTTCCGCGATGTCTCCATTAGCTGCGAGAAAGCCGGCTCATCGCCCCGAACCCATTGCTGGTATTCCCGATGTATTCGATTTCCCCCGGGACATTCAACCGATACTGGACAAACACTGCATTGAGTGCCACAATCCTGACAATCGCAAAGGCAACGTCCTCCTGACCGGCGCCCATGGGCCGATGTACAGTCATAGTTACTTCACGCTCACGGTGCATCGGCAGTTTGTGGATGGGCGAAATAATCCCCAAAGCAATTATCCGCCCTATGCGCTTGGCGCCTACCCAAGCCCGTTAATGAAAAAAATCCTTAACGGCCATAAGGATGTCAGCCTGTCAGAAAACGAAATCAAGAGAATTCGTTACTGGATTGAGTCGGCCGCGGCCTACCCGGGCACTTATGCCGCTCTCGGAACCGGCATGATCGGCGGCTATCAGGAAAATCTTCAGGTCATTAACAGCGACCACAATTGGCCGGAGTCTGTCAAAGCCGCCACAGTGATTCGGCGGCGATGCTCTGAATGCCACAAAGGACATATGCGACTGCCCGTCAAGCTGTCTGATGAAAGAGGCATCAGCTTCTGGCGACCGGACTGGAACGACAAGGCCCTTATGCTTTCCCGACACATTGTCTTTAATCTGTCCCGACCGGATAAATCTTTAATACTCATGGCGCCGCTGGCAAAGACCGCCGGAGGTTATGCGGAAGGCGACAAAGAAATGAAGCACCCACATCCGGTCATCTTTAAAGATTCCAATGATGCCGATTACATCGCAATTCTTGAAATGATCCGGGCTGGAAAGAGAAAACTTGAGCAGGTCAAGCGGTTTGACATGTCCGATTTTAAGCCAAGGAAAGAGTATATCCGTGAAATGAAACGCTATGGCATTTTACCGAATGAACTTCCCGCTGATGCGGCCATTGATGTGTACCAAACCGACCAGGCCTACTGGCAATCGCTTTGGTACAAGCCCGATGAAACAGAATCTGAACTTTTTTAAACAATTAACTTGATAAAGTCTTTAAAATTAAAACAATTTTTGTAATAACCTTTAATTAGAAATATGGAGATTGAATGATGCATGTGTTTTTTGGCAAGTGTGTTTCGAGTGTTCTGCTGACAATGATTTTGACGCTTTCAGCTGTTGGAGTTACGGCTCAAAGCGATTATCTCTCACCGGTCGATCTTGTCGCGGATGCCGATAGCGGGATGGTTTATGTTGCTGAAGCGACTGCGGGACAGGTGGCATGTTTTGACACCGCATCCGGCAAGGTGACCCGAACCATTAACCTGACCGGCCTGCTCAGCGGAGTTGTCCTGGACGCCAAGACTTCGACACTTTACGTCACCCAGTGGACACCGGATGGTATTGTCCATGTTGTTAATGCCAAAACAGGTCGCGTCACCGGAAAAATAAAGACCGGACACAGCCCCACCGCCCCGGTTCTCAGTGCTGACGGCAAAACGCTCTATATCTGCAACCAGTTTGACAATACGGTTTCAGTCATCGACACAGCTTCTAAGAAAACCACCAAAATCATTCCCGCGGCACGCGAACCTATCGCCGCAGCGCTTTCGCCTAATGGTAAAACGCTTCTTGTCGGCAACCACCTACCGGCCGGCGCCGCCAACGGCGATTATACCGCGGCTGTCGTGACAGTTATTGACACCGCCACGAATAAGGCTATTGACCATATTACCCTCGTAAACGGTACGATGAACGTCAAGGATATTGCGGTTTCTCCGGACGGAAAATTCGCTTACTTCACCTGCGTGCTGGCCCGCTACCAAGTGCCTACCAGTCAGTTGAGTCGCGGCTGGGTAGCCACCAACGGTATCGGCGTGATCGATGTTGCTTCGAAGAAGCTGGTGAACACGGTTTTAATTGACAATGTGGACAACGGTGCCGCCAATCCTTGGGGCATCACCTGTTCCAAAGACGGCAAATCCATTTTCGCATCCATCTCCGGAACCAATGAGGTCAGCGTTATCGACCGACTCGGCCTGCACGCCAAACTCGACAAAGCCGCCGCGGGTCAAAAAGTCTCAGATGTAACGGATTCCGCTGAGGATGTTCCGAATGACCTTTCCTTTATCACGGACCTGCAGCGGCGAATTCCGCTGAAAGGCATCAACCCGCGCGGCATCGCAAGCATCAACAACACCATCTTCGCCGCTGAGTATTTCTCTGAGAGCCTGGCAATCGTTACATTGAATGGCAAGGCCGCCCCAAAGGCTCGTTCTATTGCTCTCGGCGAAGTCAAGCCGATGACACCAGTTCGCGAAGGCGAGATGCTGTTTAACAGTGCTGACCTGTGCTTCCAGAACTGGCTTAGCTGTGCGACCTGCCATCCAGGTGAGGCACGCATGGACGGTCTGAACTGGGACTTGCTCAACGACGGTCTGGGCAATCCACGAAGTACCAAGAGTATGCTCATTGCTCATGAAACGGCCCCCGCCATGATTACCGGCGTCCGCGCCAGAGCAGAAATCGCCGTGCGCGCGGGCATTCGTCATATCCAGTTCGCCAAATCGACCAAGGCCCAGGCCGAATCGCTTGACGACTATCTAAAGTCGCTCAAACCTGTCCCCAGCCCCTACCTGGTCAACGGTCAGCTCAGTGCCGCGGCCAAACGTGGGAAAAAAGTCTTTGAAGATGCCATGTGCAGCATGTGTCATTCCGGCAAATATTATACGGACATGGAAAAACATCAGGTCGGCACCGCCGCTCCGGGCGAAGAAGACATCGCCTATGATACCCCCACACTCATTGAAATATGGCGAACCGGCCCTTATCTGCAGGACGGCCGTGCGGCTACGATGATGGAAGTGCTTACGACGTATAACAAAAACGATGAGCACGGCACAACTTCCGACCTGTCTGAAAAGGAACTAAACGACCTGGTTGAATACATCATGTCGCTCTAAGCAAAGAGCATAGAAACATAAAAACAGCCGGTATTGCTTAATAGATCAATACCGGCTGTTTTACTTTCAGCATTGGAAAATCACGATTTCATCAGGCGATCACACCCTTTTTCAGGATGATATTCGCGTACAAAGCGCTTTCACTTGTCGCAATCACCGCATAGGCCTTCTTCGCCCTCTCGTAGAATGCAAACCGCTCAACCGATTCAAAATCCTCGAACTTTTCACCGCTGGCCTTGATAATCTCCCGGTAGGTATCCCAGATCGGTGTTTCAACGGTGTCACCCGGAACCACGCCCATCAGGGCCGCAGGGCTGTCCACATAAATATCCAGCGGGAACAGTTTTAATATGGCTTCCAGCACCGGCGGCACGTCATGTCCGTCCAGACGAACCAACCGCTGCGCCATCGAGGCAGCGGGAAAATTGCCGTCAGCAATGACGATTTCATCACCGTGGCCCATTTCCATCAAAATCTTTAATAATTCCGGCGTGATAATATTCGGTATTCCCTTCAGCATGTCATCAATCCCCTTTCATAAGCAAGTAGCATTATTTCATACTTCATCTGAGCCATACCTTGATGAAGTTTCTTTTGTTATTTGGAAACCATTGTATAGAAAGTTCCCCTGCAAAAAAAGGGAATTTGCTAAAATGTGTCGTGGAAATATACTGATACAGTTGTGGTACCGGACGTTAACGGTTTTCTACACAGGCGGAATCTTTGGCCTGCTGGACCCAATCGGGTTGCTGCAAAAAGGCGTTCACAGCCTGAAATTCTGCGTCAATCTTTGTCAGCCATTCCTGTGCGGTATCAATCTGCTGTTCAGAGGCACTTTTTTCAAGTTGCCAGGCGATTTTTGCCAAGCCAATGGCCCCCATATTGGACGCCGACCCTTTCAAGGCATGGGCAAACAGCTCGATCTGTTCCGGGTCACCACTGGCAACTGCCTGATGCAGGGATTCCATCAGTTTCCGGCTGTTCTTGACAAAAGAGAGAGCAAACTCGACAATAATCTCCTCGTCAGGAATTCGTTTGAACAAATCCTGCCAATTAATCACACAGGTGCTTTTTATGTCATTCAGCATGATGTCGCCTTAATCTGAAAATATCACTCTTATCGGACGATTTTTCGGCATAGACCGCTGTCCAGACAGTGATAAATCGACATATTCAGGGGACAGCGTAACCGACAAACCAAGAATTTCATTGAAAAATCACCGAAACATGCCATGATACGGATATGGTCAGCTATGATGAAAAACATCGTTATGAAATCGCCCGCCAGACAATGCTCAATCAGCATTTGGCAAGCCGAGATATTCACGATGCGCGCGTTTTAGAGGCAATGGGCAGTGTGCCGCGTGAGGCGTTTGTGCCGGAAAAATATGCCTCGCAAAGCTATGACGACAATCCCCTGCCGATTGGTCTTGGGCAGACTATCAGCCAGCCATACATGGTCGCATTTATGACACAAGCTCTGAAACTGACCGGCAATGAGGAAGTGCTGGAAATCGGCACCGGTTCCGGCTACCAGACAGCAATTTTGGCCGAATTAGCAAGTAAAATCTATACCATCGAACGATTTAACCAGTTAGGCGAATCGGCCCAGGCGATTCTTGGGCGATTGGGGTATGAAAATATCGAATTTTATATTGGTGATGGAAGCTGCGGCTGGCCGGAGAATAAGGAGTTTGACCGTATCATCGTTACCGCCTCGGTGCCTGAAATCCCCACGCCGCTGACAAATCAATTAAAAGAAGGCGGACTGCTGGCCGCTCCCGTCGGCGGGCCATGGAGCCAGGAATTGATCGTTGCTGAGAAAAAAGAAGGAAAGGTCGAGCCAAAAATCCTCTGCGGCTGTCGATTCGTCAAACTTATCGGCAAACACGGCTTCACAGAGTAATGATGTATCTTAGCAGTGTGCTTAACCATGAAGCATATGAAGAGCATGAAGAAGGATTTTTTAAAAATACAAAACTTCATGGCCTTCATGCTCTTCTTGGTTAATTCAACCATCCCAAATCGATAACAGCTTGACAATATCAGGGGTTATTGAACTTCTACTTTGGTCAACTCGAAAATACGCGTGCCATTGCCACCCTGGAATAAGGTAGGCTTGTTCTCGGAGCCGGGTTCAGTACCCGCTAAAACGAGTTTGTCACCTTCGAATTTGTAAATATTGTTTGCCGTTGTTCCGACATATTGCTCAAATGCACACTTGCTGATGGTAAAACGAGCGGATGAGGGCGTGGTGGTTTCATCAATCGCAATCGTACCGGAATAATCCTCAGGGCCGGGGCCATCGACTTCAACCTGATCACCGGTAAAAATAAGCGTCCATTCTCCACCGCGTTCACCAAGTTCGGTGCCCTTCCATGTCCCCTGCATGCGATCAATATCTGTTACTTCCACAACTTCTTGTTTTTCACAACCCGAAACAAAAGCAACAAAAACGATTGCCAGAGTTAACGCGATGTTTCCATAGTTTGTTCGAATCATTACAATTCCCTTTCCTTGATTGTCTATTCCTGATTATATAGTCTCTACAAAAACCAGAGACTTGTATTTGAGAAGTTACTTTTTAGCCATGGAAAATTATATCGTCTGCATAGATAGTCAATAGTCTTTGAAATTTGCCATCCATTCCGGCCAATCGTCATGCTGAACCCCGCCGGATGAGGTCCATGGGCCGCTTGTATTATAGCTGCGATGCCATTTGAGTTTCCACAATTCCTTCAGCCCCGTTTTCCGAACCGAAGCATCCATAAAAAGTGTGTTCACATTCTCATCATGCCGGTTGACGCTGAAACGCCTGATGTTATTAACGGTGGCATCGCCGGCGTCTCTCCAACCCTGATCTTCACTTTCCAGCGGCTCATCCATCGCCTCCGGCCAACCGTCCACCCACTGACTGTCCAGCAGCAAAGGAATCATTCCGCCACCGCTGACACTTGCACGCCTCCAATTGTTACGGGTAAGGTGGCCTTCGGTGCTCTCAATTTCATCGGGCGGATTGAGTACCCAACTATTGATACCATAACTGCCGTAAAACTGGCTGTCGGCGGTCCCCCACGCTGCAAACGGCATTCTGGCTCCGTCGTCGTCAGTCTTTTTGGCCATCGGGCAATAAGACAGCTTGGGATTTTCCTCCCGCCAAGGCCATACAACAAATGACCAGACAC
The DNA here is from genome assembly GCA_028282905.1 of Sedimentisphaerales bacterium. Lineage (GTDB taxonomy): Bacteria > Planctomycetota > Phycisphaerae > Sedimentisphaerales > Anaerohalosphaeraceae > 4572-13. The sequence continues at coordinate 24,979 of JANQGW010000205.1, forward strand.
CGTTGCCGTCGCAGCCCTCATACCAGCCCTCAAAAAAATACCCGTCGTGGTCATCGGTATAAATCGTAAAAATCATCCCCCATTGCCGCAATCGGGACTGACACATGACGGTTCTCGCTTGATTCTTAGCCTTACCCAGTACCGGCACCAAGATACTCAATAGCAGCGCAATGACGGCAATAACCACCAATAGTTCGATAAGTGTAAACCCGTTTTTATTGATTAAGGTTCTCATTCCTCTATCTGGCCTGCATCCTCAGAGCATTTCATAAATTGAATACTGGCTGTTATTCGCCCATCATTATTCTCATGGGCCTGTGTTCCGGTGACCTCATTCATCCCGAGACACAGCGGCCCATCGGCAGAGCAAATAATTTGACTCTGTTTTCCAACAAAAACAGGCTCATCGTCACCCACCTTCGCAATAAGGGTTCCGATATTCACCTCCGGCAAAATTGCTGCGGGATCCAGTTTTGCATAACCGGCCGGACCATATCGTGGCCTCGTCCCTTGAACACCTTCCGGGCCGTGGCTCCATTTTCCCTTTGCTGAAATGGTTACGATGTCTCCTTTTTTCAAAATGACTCCCGTTTCCGTCCATTCTTCATGAGCATTGATAACGACAGAAACATCGTCGGAATCGGGCAAAAGGCGAATACTAAGAAACAGCACCACTGCCACTAGAGATAATAGGACAATAACTTTTTCCTTTTTCATAACGCAAATTCCTCACAGCAAAGCCCAATAATATTAAAAGCAGTAGTTACAGACCATCCTTTTGTATGCTAACATAGTTCATAACCCAGCAATTGCAATAGAAACTCCGATTTTTATGCCAGCGTAAATGCTCACTGGCCCGCATTATCCTCTTAGTTTCAAAGACGCAGCAATAGGCCGTTCGTTACAAAAATTCGCTTAAAATAATTGTTTTTTTGTCAAAATATGGCATAAATAACGTTAATTGATCAAAATAAATGTGGAATACGTGAATATGACATCATTACAAAAACCAGAATTGTTAGCCCCTGCGGGCAATCTTGATAAACTGAAGTGGGCCTGCGCTTATGGGGCGGATGCGGTATATTTTGGAATGGAGTTCGGATCGTTGCGGAGTTTTGCGGGCAATTTCACGCTGGACAACGCCAAGGCGGGATTGGAACATCTGCATGCACTCGGCAAAAAGGGGTATGTCACGCTGAATATCTACCCATTCAGCGATGAATACGATAAACTGACCGATATTGCTCGACAACTTGACGCTCTTGGAGTCGATGCTTTTATTGTTGCCGATATGGGGGTACTGGCTGAACTGAAAAAACTCAATCTCAATGCCGCCCTGCATATCAGTACACAGGCCAATACCACCAGCTATCAGACAGTGCAGGCTTACGAGGCATTCGGAGCCAAACGAGTCAACCTGGCGCGGGAACTGTCACTGGCACAGATACAGGACATCCAAAAGCATCTGGCCGGAAGTATCGAAACAGAGGTATTTGTTCATGGAGCAGTGTGTTTCAGTTATTCCGGCCGCTGCGCAATCAGCGACTACCTGACCGGCTTTCGGGCCAATCGCGGCGAATGCAAACACCCCTGCCGCTGGCAGTATTCACTCGTCGAGGAAAAACGCCCCGGCGAATATATGCCGGTCTTTGAGGATGAGCGAGGTCTGTACTTTTTCAACAGTAAGGAACTGGCACTGTTTGAATACCTGCCCGCAATGGCTGAGGCGGGTGTCAGCTCTTTTAAAATCGAAGGCCGGATGAAGACCGTCCATTATCTGGCAACCGTAGTCTCATTCTATCGGCAGGTCATCGACGGCAAAGTTTTCTCATCCGAAGAAGGGCTGAAACTGCTTAGTCGTATTCCGAATCGCGGTTACTCGACCGGATTTGCCAAAGGCACCGTCCAGCCGGACGATTACTCAGTTGGCAAAAGCCTGTCCGGCGCCGAATCCACCTTTGTCGGCAATGTCATCGATTGCAACTGCGGTGTCTCCACCATTGAAGTCCGTAATAAAATTCATGCCGGAGACGTGTTGGAAGTGCTCAAACCTGACGGCAGCCTTTCGACCATCACGATGTCTGACCCGCTAACCGATTCACAGGGCAAAGCACTCGATTTTGCCAATAATTCACAGTTTGTCCTGCTTGCAGAGTCACTACCGGAATATACGATTCTGCGACGTGTTAAAGAATCACCGGAGGCATAGTCAACTACCGCGTAAAGACATCTGCGCCACCGTTTTTTAAATAGACGGCCTTGACAATTAGCTCGTGAACACGCTCATCCAGTTCAATACAGTCCTGCGGCTTCACAGACAAAACCGCTCCGCATCGCAGGCAGCGTGTTGCTCCAAGACCGCGACAGGCCGTACAGGCAGCCTGCTGACCTTCGGTCCGGCGACCTGCTTTGCCGACACCGCGACACTCACGGCAAGCCTGCCAGCCTGTTCCGTTGCAGTCTTCACAGCCTTTGTCGGCAGGAGGATAGGGAGAAATGCCGCTTTTCCTCTCACATTCCGCGATGAGTGTTTCAATCCCGCCGGGAATTGACATTTTAATCAATCGGCCAATATCATCGGATTGGCCAACAACTTGGAATTGTTTTATCGCAGTGTCATACTGTCCTTCCGTATAGGCAATTAACCCGGCAACCAGCGTTGTCAACAATTCGGTGCGTTGAGCCTTGATTTGTTCTTTGGCTGCTTCAATCTCATAAAATGCAGTATAGTTGAAATTTGAAGGATTCTCTGTAATGGATTTCAGACGCTCTTTCCATCCGGTCGCGTCGGCAGCAAACAGGCCAACTGAACCGGCAGATATCGCTATCAGAGATATTGTGACGCCAATTGCCTTTAATCGTTTGGATTTTTTCATTGTTCCCCCCCCTTTTGAATCGTCAACAGCAAATCCCAATACAGAACATTCAAATAACACTCATGCCGTAATTTCACCAGACCATCGCCGGATGCAGGTGGTTGAAACCGCTGTCGAAACTCACGGATCAAAGTACGATATTGCCCTTTTGAATCGGCCTGTTCGGCCAAAATGGCAAAAAAATCGTTAGCGGCGGCGATATGGACTGCCGCGGCCTGACTATCATCGTCAGCAGCCAGCAGATGCGCCCGCCGATTCAAGGCCACAACATCCGCCTTGGCAGCGGCGGCGTCACCTCTGCGCACCAATCGCTCCAGTTCATCAGCGAAGTACCGGCAAGAAATAGAAGGTGAGCATTTCAGCATATCAAGATCGGCCTCAAATCCGTATTCAAATTGCAGGCGTTTGTCAGCCACCTCCTTATCCTGTCCTTTAGCATCGGACAGCCGCATCGTCGCCTGTCGAATAAGCTCAGAAGCCGTTGCCGTCAGCTTCAGCGTTGTTTCAAAAGCATACGGCTGACGGTTGGTTTGCGGGTCAAAATATTCCCCCTGCCAGCTCCATAATTGATTTTGCCACCAGGCCGAGGCGGCCTTACGCTGCTGAAGATTATTTTTGACCGGCAGCACACCCGCTCCGGACGGTGTTATCTGTGTCATGCCCATCAGCGTCGTTTCAATCTGAAACGCGGTCTGACGACCGGCACGCTCCATGATTTCGGCCAGCTTATGTGCGATCGTCGTACTGTTGCTTCCGGCCAGAACGTTGAGCATTTGCCCAATCATTGATCCGCTTTTGTCTTTGATAGTTCGGTCCTCCAGGGCCTCCAACAGTATTTCATAGGCCGCCCTTTGCCCTATAGATCCCAGCCGTCCAATCGCGTAGTATCGCTCCTGCTGGCTTTCCGAATGCAGCATATCCACCAGCGTCTTCAGTCGCAGATGCATGATTTCTTCTTCGACGGCATCGAGCTTGACCTTTGGCATCCCCATTCGCTTCGAATGGGATAAAATGTCTTTGACACGGTCACCGGAAGCCTTGAGTTTTTCCAGTTGACGAGTCGATTGACTGCCATTGCCGCTATAATGCGATGCACGGTCCTGAATCGCCAGCGTCAGCATTCCAATGTCCGCCAGCATTTTATTAACTGACGCAGTCTGTGCATCGCTTAGTTCAACATCTTTGAAATCGCTCTCGAATTCGGTTATTTGCGGCACCTCAACCGGTATTTGGGACACATCCGGCGACTGGTCCGAGGGCTTAGGCTGCTGAACTTCCGGTTTTGCAGCATTATTTTTGGGTGCTTTCTTTTCAACCTGCGGTTGCTTGGCTGGAAGGATATCGCTCATATCCGGTACCGCATTTCGCTTGCGATTCATTGCATTCAAAAAGTAAACCGTCGCGATAAAGACCGCAATCGCCAGCACCGGCGCAACCACCCGAAAAACCTTATCTGCTGTCAGACGATGGATTTCATCTACGGCCTCTTCGATATCCTGCGGCGTTTCAGGTTTTTGTTTTGCCGCAGGCTTTTTCTTCAACTTAATCTCAGGAGGTGGTACTGGAACATCCTTGTCCTCCATGCGAATCGGCTTCTCCAAAATAATTTCGGCCTGCTGAGCGGCCGGGCGAGTTGCAGAGAGTTGTGCCAATTGCTGATCGATCACCAGCCTGGCTTGAAGCTCATCCAACCCCAGCCGAAATGCTAACTGCATCAGATGCCGTTCTTCGGCCGCCCCTAAAACATGGTCACGAACCCCTAATTGGACCGCTTCGGCGAAAAACGTCAGAAGTCGCTGCCGGTCCAGATCCGCCGCCTCGGCCGGTTCAGGAATACGCGCCAGAATCTGACGGATATTATGCTCCTGCACTTCAATTAAACGAAGTTTTTCTTCGAGCAGGCCGCGCGCCGGGCCGCCGAGGCACCCCTTTTCGTCAACGGCTTCGGCAATAGCGGCACGGACATCATCAATGAGTTTCTGCTTTTTGCGATTCTTTGTTTCAATCTCACGCTGCCGAGTTAACAGCCCTTTGTTATAGGCCGCACGCTGCTGGTCATCACCAAGTACCGAAGCGGCTTTTTCCAGCACCTCCTTTTCAAACAGCAGCACTGGTGCGATAAACTCTGGCGACGGAATGGCTTGACGCAGGTCACGTTTTTTTTCCGCGAGGGCCTTTTGGACTTTTTCCGCATCACAGTCTCTGGCCGTAAGACCGAGAATATGGTAGTAGCTGGGATCAATAATATTTTCGGCGATCCCAATCGCCCGGTAAAATACATTCCAGTCCATCATGGTGCATCCTCCCCGCTGAATTGCCCAAATTTCTCGGCCCATTCGGCAGGCAAGGGGTCGGGATATTTGAGCCGGAAATACGCCCACAATTGCCGGACTTTTTCGGCATCACCGGCCAACTGCCAGCAATGCATCAATTCATAGTAGGCCTCGTACCAGCCCGACGTGCTCTTGGGGACCAATCGGGTGAGCTGCCGCCAGTGGGCCGCAGCCTGTTCATATTGCTCGATTGCCTGGCAGGAAATCGCCAGCGATCGAACCACACGAATCTGAATCTGCGGGGCATCATTTTTTAATATCTCGTTATATCGCTCAATCGCCTGCTCATACCGTCCCGCACATCGCAGACTTTCAGCCAGCTTCCAGAGTATCCGGCTGCGACGAGCCTGATTATCCTGGCCGGAGCCTTCTGTTTTCAACAAAAATCTAAAAATCTCCGCTGCCAAAGAAGCCTTCGTCGTATCCGCATCGGATGGTTCCGGCGGCATCAGAATCTCCGCCGCAGCTAAAAATGCCTCCCCAAGTGTCTCACCGTGAGGCTGTTTTTGGGCCTGCTTTAACAATTGACGCAGCGACTCAATTTCGCTGTAAGCCGCCAGAAACGGAAGTTTAGCTGCCAACCACCGCGGCTGATTTTCTATATCCAGGCAATGAAATTTCTCGACGGACTCGATTAATTGCAGCGGTTCAGATATTTCAATCCTGTCCCGTACGCAGTCTGCCATAACCGCAACCGCCAAGTCGAACATCGCCTCGCAAACCCATATCTCTGTCGATTCTTCTTCTGCAATCTGACCAAATAGTATCACATCTTCAACCGCTCGCTTGAGGAACCGATGATCATCCTGCGACTGACGGCTTTGCTGATAAGCTGCAAAACAACGTAGATATAGACTTCTTTCATAACCCGGATGCTCCGGCAAAATCGACTCAAGCCGCATTTGAGTCTCTGCAAATCGCCCGCAAGCCGCATCAAAACTTGCCCAGTACCATCGCAGCATCGCAGCGGTTTCTATATCATCTTTTCTGTCGGCATAAATTGCAGCAAAGTTCTCAAACTCGTCTATTGTAACTCTATCGCCACCCTTAGCCGTCTGAATCGCCGACTCCATGGCAATTTGACTGATTTTTTGCACGCGTGCATCCTTAGGATACCGCTTTAAAAATAAACGGCTCGCCTGCACGGCTTCTTGTGGACGTGTCAGTTCATTTAGGCACAGGCATTTCAGGTACCATAAGTCAACACCGGCTTCTACCTCAAGTGTTTCGTCAAGAACATCCAGTCCCTGATCGGTTTGGGTTAGTGCGGCTTGGAAATCGCCCTTTTCAAAAGCCTCGGTTGCTTTTCGCAAATATCCCAAGGCTGTCTCGACATTTGCAACTTCTAAAATCCCCGTTACATTCGCTCGATACTCCGGACGGTTCTCTGCCAGTTGTCGGCGGCAAATCGACAGTTGTTTTCGATATCGGTCAGCATAGGGATTGTCCGGTGACGCACTCAATTTTGCCAGGGCTTCGATCCGCTTAAGCATCATCTCAACCTCGATACGATCAAAGTCAGTCGCTTCGGCCGGACGATTTTGAAAATATAATTGCCCCGCCAGATCGACACCTACGAAAGTGTTTTGTTTCTCGGCAATCCGCATCCGCAGTAAAGTCACTTGCTTGAGAACAGCGCCAGAAGTATTGTTAGGACGAATCCGGCGTTCATTCAACAAGGCATCGGCATCGGCAAAACGCCCGGTTTCATAAAGACACAGTGCATAGCCCAAAAAGCAATCCTGCACAATCCGGTTATCCCGGTAGCCGCTTTTAACAAATGGCTTAAACAACTCAATGGCCTGTGAAAAGCCGCCTTCAGGACTGTCCAGCAATCCCAGTGTGTAATAGCTCCAGGCTCGCGAATACTTGGCCCGTGACGGGTAACCGGCAAACTCTCGCCAGCGGCTGCTGCGCTGGGCCGATCCGCGCAGGCCTTCCGCCAGACGGTCGGCACTGGTATCAGCCTGCTTAGCTAACCGTTCATACTGGGCAATTGTACTATCAAGCAGTTCAACCGCTTTTCGATAAACAGCTTGATTGGTTTTATCAGTCAACCACAGATTGGCACAAGCCCTGCCGTGTGCCTGGTCGATATCGGCGGCTAAAAAGCCGACAGTCACTTTACTGCTGTCTGTGCGATGGGCCGTAAGATAATCTTTGGCCTCCTGAATCGCCGCGTCTATTTGTTCGAGGGTTTTGGCCTGGCTCAATGATGACAGGCGATTGCCGATTTCAACTTCCAGCGATGCAAGAACAGCCGGAGAGCAAAAAATGCTTAGAACCAAGATGATTTTCAATAAATATTTCAAGCCCTGTTATTCCTCAACCGCAAAACCAACTTTGGTAAAATTACAGCTATAACAAAGGTCCAGCACCCTGACCACTTCATCAAAAACAATCGTATCGTCTGACTTAATGATGACTTCCACATCCGCAATCGCCCGACGCAGTGACAACTGCTGTTTGAGTGAGGCGATGTCATTACAGGGCCGGCCGTCACAATAGAAAATTTGCCCAGCCTCCTCAGTGCGTATCGCCACTTCAATCGGCTCAAAATCCGCCGGTTCCAGCCCAGCGCCTGCTGCAGCCGTAACATCCGCATCGACATGCTGCTCGGGTCGATTGAATGAGCTGGTGACCATGAAGAAGATCAGGATCAACATGACCACGTCAATCATCGCCGGTAAATTCAGCACACGCCGTGGTATGGGTCTTTTTTGTCGTGTCAGTCGCATCTATTGAACACTCTCATTCGATTTCCTCAGATTGTCATTCCGAACGTAGCCGAGGAATGCATTTAAAAAGCATCGCCGAAGGCGATTCCATCATTTTATCTTTTTGATTTTTGCCTTTAATCTTTTTCTATCACGGCCACTCGCACACGCAGCAAACCTTCGTCACGGCACAAAGCAATAATCCGCTCCACTGACCGCCATTCGGTTCGGCCGTCCGCGCGAATCAACACCCGAATCTCTTCAGCCGGGCGCTGTGTTTTTTCATCTTTGAGCAGCATATGTACTTTTTCAACGGAGTACGGTTCCCCATAAACGACCATTTCGCCGTTTTGGCGTACGTTAATAATGACCCGCTTGTCCTTTTCTTTTTCAATCTCTTTTACACGTTCGGCCTTGGGCAGTTCCAGTGGCTCGGCCTCGGTCTGAGTAATCTGCGAAACCGTCATAAAGAAAATGATCAACAGCAATATCACATCGATCAGCGGCGCGATATTAACATCCAAATCTTTCTTGTGTATTTTTCGATATAGTTTCATTAATTATTCATTTTACATTAGACATTATTCATTGGTGGCTATTCCGTTCTGCGAAACCTTCCCATCAGCTTATCGACAATCGTTTCCGCTTCGGCAATAAAGCTGTCAATGCGGTTACGGAAATAGGTCGCGAAAAACATCGTTGGAATCGCTACGATCAACCCCATACAGGTCGTCACCAATGCCTCGGAAATCCCGCCGGCCAGTTGTGATGGCTTGGCCATCCCCTCGGTCAGGGCAATCTGGTTAAACGCACGAATCATACCGGTGACAGTCCCCAGCAGGCCCAGAATCGGCGAAACAGCGCCGATAAACGATAGATACTCCAGCTTGCGATACATTCGCGAAACCTGCCGCTCGCTAACCTCCATCATGGCGTTTTGCATCTCAAAAAAGCCAAACGCTGAGTCCCGGTGGCTCAATCCGGCGGCAATGACTACGCCCAGAAAGGATTCATCCTCGGTCCCGGTTTCGGCCGCTTTGTCATAGTCGCCCGCATCAAGCTGTTCGGCCAACTCACCCACCAGTGCTTCCGGCACGAGTTTGTCCCGACGAATGCTCATGAAATTCTCAATAATCAATGCGGCCGCGACCAGTGAGATAATCATAATCACCACCCCTACCAGCCGCCCCGAAGCAATCGTACTCCACAGAGAGATTTTCGCCTCTGGTTCAGCGGCTCCCCCCTCCGGTCCGGCCCAGAGGCTCACGGCCCCAACCGTTATGACCATAACAAGAAACAATACAAACCTGTATTTATTCTTAAAAATTTCCTGCATCCGTCTTCCTTTCTATATTTGCCTATGATTTTCGTTCCGCTCACAGTCAGTCATTTCGAGCGAAGCCGAGAAATCTATTTAAACAGTCATCGCCGAAGGCGATCCCTAATATACTACGGTTTTTTCACAAACCGGTACTTCCCGCCGTTTTCAGCCGCAATTTTTTTCAGAACACCTTCACCGGCCCGGCTGAAATACGCAATCGTATGAATCGTCACCTGCCCATCCGGATTTCTTTTTCGAATCTCCTCGGCAGAGGTTATATCAAACTGGCCGTCACTCAGCAGCCAGATCGCATCGGGCTTAAGCGACAGTGCATATTTCATCGTGGAAAGCGGATCCGTACCGCCCGACGAGGAAACCCCTTCAATCCAGTTCAATGCATCCGTCACATAACGCGGAGTCGCCTTGGTCAGTTGGCCGCCGGGCATTGCCAGCGGTTCGGTATTATAGAAAAAAACGAAAAACTCAATATCTTCGCCCATACTCATGATACTGCGGGTCAACTCGCCTTTGGCCGCGGCCAGGGGTTGCCCGCTCATACTGCCGGAACGATCCACCACATAGATAAATTTTCCACCCTTGGCTTCCAGGCCGAAAAAACTGGCGCCGCCGCGCCCCTTGCCGCCGCCGGCCAACTGGACATCGGCCCACAAGCCCTGACCGGTCACACCCTGGCCCATCGCCGCCGATTCCAAAACCGGTGTCTGGACAGATGCCAAATCCGCCTGAAGATCACTTTGGAAATGCTGGAGTTGGACATCGGTTGTTGTTTGCAACTCGAAAGCCATTTCTTCAACCACCGGCGTTTCCTGGGCCGAGGAATTGCCGACTGCTCCCGCTTCGGTCGTCACTACGTCGCTGCCGGGGCCAACGGCAATGCCAACCTCGTACTCGGTGCCTTCATCGCCAAGGCCCATGCGGCCGGCCCAGAAGATATTGGTCACGAAAAACAGCAGCAGCAGGTGAATAATCAGCGAAATCCCCCACGCCACAAACGGGATCTTCACGGCCTTCAGCAGTCCCCCGCGGCGGTCTTGCCCTTCATCAAATTGTCCATCCTGTTCGGTCAACGCTCATTTCATCCTTAAAATGCCTTAAAAACCGGCAATATCATACCAGAAAATCACGATAACGCAAAGACTCTTTACAACAACTCATTGCAAACCGCCGCTTTTCTGGTAAACTGCTCTCCTGCTTGAAAGATTTAAGACCTTAATGAAAATAACAGCCCCAAACGGGACAAAAAATAATCTTATGAATCTGAACGATAAAAGTACGATTTTAATCACCTGTGGGCCGTCGCTGAGCGACTATACCAAGGTGGAAGTCGAGGCCCTCGGGTATAAGATCACCGGCTCCAGCGATGTCGGCGTGGAGATCAAGGGTAATCTGCATGATGCCATGCGGCTGAACCTGTACCTGAAAACAGCTTATAACGTGCTGCTGCTGGTCAACTCCTTTCCGTGTGACACGCCGGACGAACTGTATAAGAAAATCAGCAAAATGCCGTGGGAAGAGGTCATCAGCCCGGACGAATATCTTAGTGTCGTCGGTCGCATCGATACGCCGTCGATTGATAATACAATGTACGCCGGGTTGAAGGTCAAGGACGCAATTGTTGACCGCATTATGAAACAAACCTCCCGCCGCCCCAATTCCGGCAAAGAACGCAACAATGTCGTTTTGCAACTGTACTGGAAAGGCAAGACCTGTAAGCTGTATATCAATACATCCGGGCAGAAAATCTCCGACCGCAGCTATCGCAAGACCATGACCACCGCCCCGCTGCGTGAGTCATTGGCCGCGGCGATCCTGATGGCAGCCGGCTACGACGGCACGCAGCCGCTGGTTTGCCCGATGTGCGGCTCCGGGACATTTCCCATCGAAGCGGCTCTGGCCGCGACCAAACGTGTGCCCGCCCTGCTGCGCAGCAATTTCGGATTTATGCATCTGAAAGGCTATGACGAGACGGCTTGGGGCGATATGCGCGCCGAAGCCCTCAAGCAGAGTAAAAAACGCGGCAAATCCGGGCCTGTCCCCGCCCCGATCATCGCCACCGATATCGACTCATGGGCCGTTGAAGCCGCCCGCCGCAATGCCCAGACCGCCGGCGTCGATCACTTGATTGATTTTCAGGTGTGTGATTTTGCGGAGACCGCCATCCCCGAAACACCGGGCATTGTCCTGATGAATCCAGAATACGGCATGCGGATGGGTGAACTGAAAGAACTGGAAGAAACCTACAGCCGCATCGGTGACTTCTTCAAACAGAAATGCCCCGGCTATACCGGCTACATCTTCACTGGCAATATGGACCTGGCCAAAAAAGTGGGCCTCAGAACCAGCCGCCGCATCATCTTCTTCAACGGAGGCATCGAATGCCGCCTCCTGAAATACGAACTCTACACCGGAACCAAAAAGCACAAAAGCTGAAGCCTGACTAAATTCCTAATACAAATAACGCACGTTTTTCAAGAATACCTTGCTCTACCATTTCATTAACTGCACATAAAAATTCAACCGTCGAATCTCGTAATTCTTTCCAAACAGCTTTTTCAGGCTCATGAATCCATTTACATATGGGACCAACTTTTTCAACATATTCTGAAATTGAACCTAGCGACTGAAGAAGCGTCACTTTTTCAATAACATTCTTTTTCAGCTGAGGTAATTCTGAGACTGCAAACAGATTTATACCAAACGTGTCAAAATCTTTTGGCTTTCTACAAAATGCATCATAGGCTGGGTCAAATACGGTACTCCCAACAAAAATTGAGTTTTTATCCCAAGCTCTATAACTGCCTTCGTTTTCAAGCTGAAACTCAATATAAGGACCCCCACTGCGGTTTCTACTTAATTTATCATTACGCCAACTATCGCTTACCAACTTCTTGGAAAAGCGAGAGTTGATTTCTTTTTCTTGCTCAAAATCCTCAGCCACTCTATAAATAAACGCATGCTCAGGTATAATATTGGGATAATGCTCTTTTAGCAAAGTTTTGATTTCTTCTAATGAATTTATTATGGCTTCCTTCTTTGTGGCTCCCCATCTGTCAGCATACTCTGAATATCCATTGTTATCCCGGATTCCAATATCTGGCTCAGCATAGAATCCGCCTTGTGAACTTTCGTAAACCCTTACATTTACTAAATAGAGATCAGATAGTATTCCTGTGCGGGAACCTTTAAATTGATAAGTTCCTATCAACTCCCTATATTCTTTTTCATATCCTTCGATTTGTTCAATATTCATATTCTAATATAATCTAGCAATAGCTAAAGTTTCAGATCAACAGGTTCACTTTCCATATATACTATTCCTAGACCTGTGTTTTCTCGAGCATTCTGTGGTTTAGCTTTTAGGCCTTGGCATTTCGTAGAGGCCGTGGCCGATATTTCGGAGTTTGCCTTGTCTGCAGAGTTCTGCCCAGACTTCGTCCGGGTACTGATTGGGCGGCTGAATGGCGCAGACGCCGGCTGATCCGCTCGAGAACGCTCCTTTGCCCAGACGGGAGTCCTCATCCAGCGCCGTCAGTTTAAGCCGCTTCTTAAACGCCTTCATTGCCCGCTTCAACACTTCCGGTGAAAGATCAACGCCTGAATCGCCCTGCATTTGCTGGTCCGTCATAGTCCGTCACTCCCTATATAACCAATTCAAAATTCAACATTCATAATTCAAAATTACTTCTTCTTCCCCTTGCCTTTGGCTTCATCCACGATGACCTTGCTTTCCCCGACTTCTTTGCCATGCAGTGCGGCAATCGCCGCCCGACCTTCGGTATCGCTGCTCATTACTACAAACCCGTACCCCTGGCTGTCGCCGGTTTTCTTATCGGTAATGACATAGGCAACCTCAACGGTCCCAAACATCGAAAATAACGCATTCAGACTTTCCCCGTCCGCTTCGGGGCCTAAATTGCCAACATATAATTTCATGCTCAACACACCTCTTAGTATTACAAATGAACAATCGTCCGCCTCATCAGCGGCTTCCACAATTCAAAATGATTCACCTTTCATCTTGTCACAATGGGCCGGATTATACCCGACAAAGCTGCTTACAAGAAGATAAATTCAGAAAAAGCGTGTTTTCGAGCATCAATCAGCGGCAAAAAACGGTCCATTTGTCATAATCGGCGCAAAAAACAGGCCGGTTCGCGACAGGTGAACCGGCCTTTATTCTTCCCTGCTAAGATACATCAGAGTTGCTCAACAGAGAATGAGGGGAGAAAACTATTGTCCATCGCTGCGATGATGGATTTTATCTTCGATCTTGTGTTCTATCTCAACTGATTTTTCTTTCATCCGCTGAATCACCACGTAGAATACCGGCATCAGGAACACACCGATAATCGTCGCCGCGAGCATCCCACCGAACACGGTCGTACCCAGTGCCCGCCGGCTGACGGCACCGGCGCCCGTGGCGATGACCAGCGGCACCACCCCCAGCACAAACGACAGTGCCGTCATCAGAATCGGGCGAAAACGCAGTCGCGCCGCCGTCAGGGCCGATTCCAGTATCGTATGGCCCTCTTCGTGATACTGTTTGGCAAATTCCACCAGCAGGATCGCGGTCTTACTGGCCAGCCCGATCAAGAGCACCAAACCAATCTGTGTATAAATATTGTTGTCATATCCGCGATACCATGTCAGCATGACCGCCCCGAACATCGCCACCGGCACCGTCAGGACAATCGCCAGCGGAATCGTCCAGCTTTCGTACTGGGCCGCCAAAAACAAGTACACAAACGCCCCGGCCATCAGAAAGATAAACATCACCGTCTTGCCGGCGGCCAGTTCCTGAAAGGTCATGCCCGACCACTGATACCCGATGCCGCGGGGCAGTTTTTCGTCGCACACCTCTCGCATGTGTTCAATGGCCTGACCGGTACTGTACCCCGGCTTGGGGATTCCCGTGATGGTGCTGCTGGGATACAAATTAAAGTGTTTAACGCTCAGCGGCCCGGCACTGTTTCGAACAGTCGCCAGCGTTCGCATCGGTACCATATCCCCGTCATCATTGGGCACTTCCAACCGCAGAATATCATCGGCGGTATCGCGGAAGTTTTGGTCCGCCTGAGTCATTACCTTATAGGTACGCCCAAATAGATTAAAGTCGTTCACATACGCTGTCCCAAATGTAGCCGATAATGTCGAAAAGATATTACTCAGCGGCACATCGAGCGTTTTGGCTTTCACACGATCAATATCAATAAACAACTCCGGCACATTTGCACGGAAATTACTCGTCACGCGCGTGACGATCGGGTCATTCTGGCCCATTTGCATCAGCATACCGCCGGCCTGTTCGAGCGTTTCAAAGCCCACCCCGGCGCGATCCTGCAACTGCATCTCGAAACCGCCAGCAATGCCCAGCCCCATGATCGGCGGCGGGATAAAACTCAAACAGTAAGCATCCTGAATTCCGAACATTCGCTTCTGCAGGCCGTCAACAATCTCGCCAATCTGAAGTTCCTTCGATTGTCGCTCATCCCAGGGCTTCAATGTAATAAAGTAGGTTCCATTATTGGGAGCTGCCAGAAAATTATCAATTAACGACACGCCCCCAATCGACACATAACTGTCAACACCTGGCGTCGTATCTAAAATGGCATTGATCTGCTCCATGACGTCAGCGGTTCTTTCTAACGTAGCGCCATCCGGTAGAATCGCTTGTACCAGGAAGACCCCTTCATCTTCATTCGGCAAAAAACCGCTCGGCAGCACCTTGAACCCAAATGCAGTCACCACAGTCATTGCGGCAAATACCACTATCGCGTAAAATGTTTTACGTAGAACCAACTGAACAATAGCCATATAGCCATTCGTCATTTTTTTGAAAAATCGATTGAACAACCGAAAAAACAATCCGCGTTTTTCAACATCAATCGGCCGCAGGAACAACCCGCACAACGCCGGACTGAGCGTTAATGCATTGATCGACGAAAAGACCGTTGCCACAGAAATTGTCATGGCAAACTGTGAGTAGAGCCTGCCGCTGATGCCGCCAACCAACGCCGTCGGTACAAACACTGCCAATAACACTAAGGTTGTGGCAATAACCGGGCCGGTAATCTGGCCCATCGCCTTAACCGTCGCTTCCTTGGCAGGCAATTTTTCCTCTTCGATGATACGCATCACGTTTTCAACCACGACAATTGCATCATCAACCACAATGCCAATCACCAGTACAAGGCCAAACAGCGTCAGCGAATTAATCGACAGCCCCAGTGCATACATCACGGCAAATGTTCCCACCAGCGAAACGGGAATCGTCACCGACGGAATCAGCGTTGCCCGGAAATCCTCCAGAAAAATATACACCGTTAAAATAACCAGAGCCACCGCAATAGCCAGCGTCATAAAGACTTCATTGATCGACTCAGAAATATAACGGGTTGTATCATAGGCAATCGAATAGTCCACGCCGTCAGGAAAATCCTTCTTTAGCTCACTCATCTCCTGATAAACCGCTTTGCCGACGTCCAGTGAATTAGCCCCCGGTTGCTGGAAAATACCAATTGCAACGCTGGGCTTACCTTTGAGCTGTACAAACTGGCTGTAGGTTTGTGCTCCCAACTCAATCCGTGCGACATCCTTAAGCTTAAGCAGTCGCCCGTTTTCAGACTTGATAATAATGTCTTCAAACTGCTCGACGGTTTCGAGTCGCCCCAGGGTTTTGACATTGTACTGGAATTGTTGACCGGCCGGAATCGGCGGGGTACCGATCTGACCGCCGGCAACCTGAACATTTTGTTCGCGAATCGCCGCCAATATATCCTGAACACTCAGAGCACGGGTTTTAAGCTGTTCGGGATCCAGCCACAATCGCATCCCGTAATCCTGCGCCCCCCAGACAAGCACCTGCCCGACGCCCGGCACACGTGTTAAAATATCTTTGATCTGAATATTGATATAATTGCTGAGATAGAGTGAATCACGTGAACCGTCCGGGGAGACCATACTGATGGCCAGTACAATATTGGTTGATTGTTTTTCAACATTGACGCCCTCGCGGATGACCTCTTCCGGAAGCAGTGATTCGGCCATCGCCACCTTATTCTGTACCAGCACTGTCGCCATGTCCACATCGGTACCGACTTCGAAAGTAACGGTCAACTGCATCGTTCCATCATTCGAGCTGGTCGAGGACATATACAGCATGTTATCGACACCATTGATCTGTTCTTCCAACGGCGTCGCCACGGTTTCGGCAATCGTTTCGGCATCAGCGCCCGGATAAACCGCACTAACCACCACGGTCGGCGGGGTAATGTCAGGCGTCTTTTCAACCGGCAAAGCCGGAATAAATATCGCCCCGATCAAAATGATAAAAAGAGAAACCACCGTCGCAAAAATTGGCCGATCTATAAAAAATTTACTAAACATAAGTACCTCAAATAATATCTATCCCAGACTTCACTGTCACACTGCACACCGAACCAGGGAATCTGTTTCAAACATCACCGAAATAGGCGATATTATTGTTTTTGACCTTCACTTTCTTCATCGTGTTCTTCAGAATCGTCCATCTGATCTTCCGGCACCGGACCGGTCTCTGGTCCGCCCATCGGCGGCATCTGCCCTTCGGGCACCGGCATCACCGGCATTCCGGGCTGAATAAACTGCGTGCCGGTTACAATATATTTTTCACCGGCAGCCAGCCCGCTTTCAACCACTCGCAAACCGTCAACCAGTTCAGAAATCACAATTGACCGCTGTTCGACAATGTTGCCTTCACCAATCACCAGTACAAATTTACCGCTGAGATCGGTCCCAATTGCCTTTTCCTGAATCAGCACCGCGTTTTTCTTTTCTCCGGCGGGCACATTGATCCGGGCAAACATCCCCGGCAGGATTGTCTTCTCCGGATTCGGTAAAATACCGCGAATCTGAATCGTCCCGGTCGCCGCGTCCACGGTATTATCCATGTAGTCCAAGACACCCTCAGACGATTTTTTCGTCTCACCGGAAAGACTTACCGTAAACTTTACAGACCCCGGTTGCCGGCTGACAATATCAGAAGTCGCCTCATAGTAGTCCAGTAAATCACCTTCGCTGACGTTGAAGTACACATAAATCGGGTCCAGCGCGACAACTCTCGCAAGCAACGTCATATCGGTCGCCCCGACCAGGTTGCCCACATCCACAAACCGGCGGCTGATCTTGCCGTCCACGGGCGAATAGATCTTTGTATAGCTCAGATTCAAGTCCGCCTGGGCTAATGCGGCCTTGGCACCAATCACCTTGGACTCGGCCATTTCACGTTCCGCCAGAGATTTACTGACATCCTGCTTACTGACCGCATCGCCCTTGACCGCCTTGAGCACACGCTCATAGTCCTGCTGGGCACGCTGGAGATCAGCCTGTGCCGATTTTAACTCGGCCACGGCCCGGTCACGGTCGGCCTGGTACAGTTCCGGCTCGATTTCAAACAGCAGATCACCCTTTTCGACAAACGCCCCATCTTTGAAGTCAATCTTTTGCAGGAATCCCTTGACACGGGCGCGAATTTCCACCGACTCGATTGATTCAATCCGACCGGTATATTCATCCTGAAGGACAACATCCCGAATGACCGGCTCAGCAAACTGGGCCGGCATCGCCTGCGGCGCCCCTGCCTGAGACGATTCAGCCTTCGACGCCTGTTTTTTCATATAGAATTGATAGGCGCCAAACATAATCACCACTACAACCGCTAAAAACAGTATTTTTTTAATAAAATCCATAAAACTATCTCTTTCTAAAACTTCAATTTTAGTCTTGTTTATCACTCGCCGGCGTCGTTTGTTCATCATCCATCAATTGCCAACCACCACCAAGAGCTTTCTGAATACGAACAAAATTCTGAATCACCTGCCCCTGACTGCCAGCAAGTTTATCTTCCTGCTGAACCTGCGTTCGCTGCATATCCAGAACATTTTGAAAGTTGGTCAGTCCGTTTCTATACTGATCAGTCGCCAACTGAACAGACTCCTTTGCCGCCTGTACCGATTCGGTTAACCGTTCCATCCGTTGGTGTTCATACACATAGTCACTCATTGCGTTTTCCACTTCTTCCAGCGCCATCAGAACGGTATGGCGATATTGTGCAAACAGTTGTTCGGACTTGGCCTCTTCGATCTTGATCTGGTTACGAATCCGGTTGCCGTTAAAAATATTCCATCGCAATGACGGGCCGAAACTGTAGTTGCGGCTGGAACTGTCCGTCAAATCCGACAAATTCGCCGCCCCGAAACCAATCACACCGGTCAACGTAAAGCTCGGATACAAATCCGCCGTCGCCACTCCTTCATTGGCGACCTGTGCGGCCAATTGTCGCTCGGTCCGGCGGATATCCGGACGCATCCGCAACAGCTCAGCAGGCATTTGAATGTGAATCTTGTCAGATAATTGAGGAATCGCCGATGTTTCCGACAGCAATTCGTGAAGATGGCCCGGCTCCTGGCCGACCAGCACTGAAAGCCGGTGAATTGCCGACGTTTCTATGCTGCGAAGCGTCGGAATTTCCGACTGCGTATTCGAAATGTTCAGCACAGCCTGAGAGACATCCAGCTTCGGCACTAATTCCGCGTCAAAGCGTGTCTGGGCCAATTCCAGCATCCCCTGCTGCGACTCAACATTCTTTAACGCAAAATGCAGGCGGGCTTGAGTCGTTCGAAGCTCAACATAGGTACTGGCCACCTCGGCACTCAATGTCACCAGCGTATCCCGATAGTTTTCAAAACCGGCTTCATACATTGCCTGAGCCGATTCTACTGACCGGCGGATACGCCCAAACAAATCCAGTTCCCACGCCGCGTCAAAACCAATGGTGTGCATATTATACGGATTGTGCGACGACGCCCCCAACCCATTATCGCTGCTGCGAGTACGGGTATAGGAACCAATTGCGTCGACCGAAGGGTCGTACCGACCAGCCGTGTAATCCCGCATGTAACGAGCCTGCAGCAGGCTGTAATAAGCACTTTCAAGCGTTGGATTGTTTTCCTGTGCCTGTTGAATCAAATCGTCGAGTACCGGCTCATTCAGTACCTGCCACCACATCGCAGAAACGGCATTCGCATCCGTAAAATCGGCCGTCAACTGCTGGTGCCACTGTTCCGGAACATCCATCTTCGGCCGCTGATATTTCGGCCCCACCGAACAGCCGGCAATCATAACCACCAGCCACAAAACGGAATATTGAAGGTTTGTCTGCAACTTTGTATTCATCTGTTTCTATTCACCTTTCAAGTATGTCATGAAGAAATGTCTTATTTTGTCTGCTTCTGTCTGTAGTTGATAATCGTCATGCCATCGCTGAATTTCCATCGTCCCGATTACTACCGCAAAGAAAACTTCCGCGGCAATGCGAGTGTCAACCGCCTGAAAAACGCCCTGCTGCACACCTTCATCCATAACCCCCTGAATACAACTGTAAAGCCGCTTAATATCCTGTTGTTTCTCCTCCTGCGAATGACACTCCTTGACTCCCAATTTGTCAGCCAAATCAAAAACAACATGATATTCCTGGCAAAAATTGAATATCTCACAAATGATGTTATCCAGTTTTTCCTGGGGAGCAATCTCTGAATGAGCAATGTCCTCAATTTGCTCCATGATCAAATCATGCAGCTTATCATGCACAAACGTCATCAGATCGACTTTATTTTTGAAATAATTATACAGTGTCCCTGTCGCAATCCCTACTGACGCGGCAATCGCCTGCATGGTCAAGGCATCACCGCCCTTTTCGGAAATCAGCCGAATCGTCGCCTCATAAATGGCTTCCTGGGCCGCTTTTTCCTTAAACTCCCGTTGTTTTTCAGAAAATGAACTCACTTATCACCTCTTTAACATAACTATTCATATATATGAACTAATAATTACAATAATGAACTCATGTTCATTTTTCAAGAAAAAAGATTCATGTTTTCGCCGAGAAGAAGTTATCTCTATATATTTAAATGACTTATAAAAACAAAAAAGTTTTTTCATGCTGTATTGACGGTTTTTCGTCTTTTTGTACAATTAGTAACAATGAAAACACCTGTAATTCTAACTGCGCTTGGCGATAACTATATCTACCTGCTCGAATACGCGTCCGGCAAGGCTCTCACAGTCGATCCAGGCGATGCCTCTGTCGTAAAAACAGCGTTGAGCCGGCAACATCTGACATTAACACATATTTTAGTCACCCATCACCATGCCGACCATATCGGTGGAATTGGACAACTGAAAAAACGCTTCAATTGCGAGATCATCAGCCCCGACAGAAAACGCATATCCGAGACAGACACGATTCTCAAAGATACTGAGGAAATTGTTATTGGAGATTTGAAAGTACGCGTAATTGCCACGCCGGGGCACACAACAACAAGTGTTTGCTACTTTGTCACCGGCCCAGAATCGGAAAGTCCCCTGCTGTTTACCGGTGACACGCTTTTTGTCTGCGGTTGCGGCAGGCTTTTTGAATGCGCGGCGGAAACCATGTTTGCCTCTTTCCGAAAACTAACCGCCCTGTCGGACGAAACACTTGTTTACCCTGGACATAATTACACGGAAGAAAACATCCGTTTTGCTCTAACAGTTGAACCGGACAGCCTACCTTTAAAGCAGAAACTCGCTGAAATCGGTCAAAAGACCCGAAATCATCAATCCACAGTGCCTTCGACACTGGCTGAGGAAAAACAGCTTAATCCTTTTCTGAAAGCGACAACCGCAACACAATTCGCCCAACTGAGGCAAGAAAAAGATTTTTTCTAACCAACCTCACCATCTCTTTAACAATATCAATTCGTCAGCCGCTCGATAACTGCACATCGCCCGGCCATCCGGACACAGCTATTCCAGAATCCAGTTCATGCGTAAAGCCGCTGATGAAATAAACCTGACGTGAGATTTTGGAAAACCACAAACCATCTGCTTTTGCCAACGTATTATCCCATTAAATAACATCGGGAAATCAACAAGGACTTCATAGAAGCCGCAATGTCTTTTCGCAAGCAATTCCTTGACCGGACAGCGGTTTTGGGCTATAAGGGCTACGACTTTAATCATAAATTGGAGTACTGATGTCAGAAACCATTTTAATGGGGTTATATATCGCCATTGCAGGAGCCTTGGGGGCCTTAAGCCGCTGGGGGATCAGTTTGGCCGGCCAAACGCTGCTTGGCAGCACTTTTGCGTGGGGAACACTGATCGCCAACGTGTTAGGATGCTTTCTGCTGGGTTTTTTGATGCATGTCGGACTAGTCAGTGATAAAATTCCTCCGACACTTCGAACGGCACTGGCAATTGGTTTT
>JANQGW010000220.1 GCA_028282905.1 Sedimentisphaerales bacterium
GACGGTAAAACGTTTGACGAATGTAAAGCTGCGCGTGATAAATGTTTTACTGAATTGAGAAAACGAACGGATTTCAAGGGCATGACATCTGATTCATGAACTTAAATTCGTAATCAGATGTCATGCCCTTGAAATCCGTTCGTTTTCTCAATTCAGTAAAACATTTATCACGCGCAGCTTTACATTCGTCAAACGTTTTACCGTCCTGATACCAATAGCTGGCACAGCCGGTCGTGAACAGAACCACCGCGACCAGCAACAGTTTTAATAGCAACTTCATGTTTTCTCCCTTCCGGCATAAAAATGATCAGCTTAATAATAATAGGACCGGGAATTGACATACCGCTCATCCAGACGACTTTGGCGGTATCGCAAACGATCCTGACGGGATTCATAACGACGCTCACGCTCTGTCGAGCGAAATTCTTTCCGGTCCATTCGCTCCTGGAAATCCCGCTCCTTGGCTTCTTCAATTCGGGCCAGTTGGTTGTCCTTACGCATCTCCTGCATTTCCGCTTTTCGTCGGGCAGCATCGGATTTTTTCTGCAAGACCATATCGGCAGCAAAGGATTTGAAATCATCAAGTTTGCCGATCTTATCCAAGTAAGTCCAAACTCTTGCACATTGGTCCAGGCTCTTACGCATGTCCGATCGTACTTTTTGGCCATAGGCCTCCTTTTTCTTACAGATATCAACATACTGCTGCAATTCTGTCGTTTCCACCTCTGTCGAGAAAACGCCTTCATCAAGTGCGTGTCGCATCGCCACCTCGACAATCTGGTCCCACGAAGGGCGTTTTTCGGGCAGGTCAACACCAAGGTCTTCGGGCAAATGATTTATCCGCAAAATTTGAGTATAAACTTTTGCGTCAAATTTCACCGGGATGTCTTGTTTGGAAAAATCAGAGGCCTTGTCAATTTTCAACAGGTAATCGGCCAGCATTTTCTGGATTTTTTTGACTTCGGAGCGTTTCTTTGTCAAAAATGGAATAAATTCCGTCATAGCCTGCGAGCGAACCACCCAATATTCACCGGAACCTTTTTCCGGAAATGCGGGGACAGGTTCAATCTCAACAGCCTTTCTATCAACAGTTGGGGCTGAAATCAAAGGTACAGAAAGAATAAGAATGAGTGTGATATAGATCGCTTTTGTGTGCTTCATGAGTTCTCCCTTTCAATTTTTGTTATTTATTCTCAAGAAACCGCTGTTTGTTCGCGATTATTTTTGATTTCCGCAAAAAAAGGTCAGTTATTCATCGGATACCCTTCATTCAGTTCCCAATAGCCATCGGCTACTTTCTTTAACGGACGGCCATGTTCGGCACCCGGGTCAACATCATCTCTGAGAATTAAGATCAAATCCGAACAGACGGACGGATTATCATGAAAATACCCGTGTCCCAAAAAACCCTGGTCAATGTTCGACCGCACCAGATGAATCGTCGAAACTTCCCGCGTAAACTGCTTCTGCTGCTCGGTCAGGTTATCTGCGATAAATTGCCCTAACCGCTCAATACTGCTGAACAACCATTCGGAAAGGCCGATCGCTTTGTCCTGAGTGTTGGAGTAAATCGTAAACCGTTTGGGCAATCGAAACATTTCCTCCGAAATCACCCGCTGTTGAGCAACCTGCAGATCAAGGTCGGCCGCAGCCAGAATCAGATTTTGCAGCTTGAGCTGTTCATAGCCAATGCCGCATTCTTTCATAGGTAAAAACAACTCCCGCAGAGCTGTCAACGTCACATCCGTCCCCCGGCTGTGCGCGAGAATGTGAATCCGTTCAACCTCTTCGGTTTCCGCGATAATTTTGATAGCAGTCTTTAAATGCCGGACGGCAAATTCGCCGGATTCCCGATCATAAAAATACCCGCGCAGACCTCCCTTGCCGGAAGGCCAACTGAAAATCATCGGAACACCTTTTCGCCCCATGAAATGCCACAGTTCCGCCATCACAAAAGCACTGCTCTCAAAGGTATTGGCGACGCCATGCACATACAGGTAAACATCCTTGTGGGCTGTTTGCGCAAGCCGCTCACGGATCACTTCTTTGGCAATCTCGATCTGTCGGTTCATTTCCGCCACATCTTCGGGATTTGCAATCACTTCGTCGCCTTGACGAACATAACGAACCGGAATACGCTGCGAACGAACCATCTCCCGGACATCGGTTACCGACAGAGCAATTTTATTCTCCCGTTTTTCTTGGAGACTGTCCTGAACGATTTCCTCCCATGTTAACTCTTCGCCAAGCTGCACCCGGCAGATTCCAAAACCACTGCCCGGAGAACGCTGCATCGTATAAGACAGTTGACCTTCTTTGTCCTTGGCAGGGACACGGTCGGTCACATAGAGCACATCCACATAATCGGTCTGAAAATGCTCGGGAATTCCTTGGAAAATATGCTGTTCATCGGCTTGCAGATAAAGATTGGGGGTAGGCATTAACATTCTTCGGCTTTGACAGCCAGCAAGAAATACAGTAAGCACCAGAGCAAAGGACAGCCCAAAACATTTCATCCGATGACGCTGCATAGCTTTGTCTTCACACCGTCCCATTTTATCTCCCCGTAAAATATAGACTTCATGTTGCCAACAAGCACAGATCGAATACAAATGGTCAGGATTAAAACGATGCCGTTACGATTGAATCCCGGCTCATTCTGACTGTATTACTTTATGATATAGCAGTATTCTGTTTTGGCAAGTTAAAAATGACATTTCCAGACTTTTTCTGCCCAAAAAAATATAGTTGAGAAAATTACCGCAAAGCATGCCCAGAGCCGCCTCTAACCTCATAAGATTAAAGGATTTTCGGCAAATCTGCTGCTACTTGAAATGATCATTAAGATAGGCCAGCATTTCACTGGCTGCCAATTGACGGCTGCCGGGACCAACGCGAATATAAAAATCTTCTTTACCCGTCTGCTTGACAAATACAGGCGTTGCGGCCGGCCGACAATCGACCACCAGCACGCCTCTATCGTCGATATGGTTGATCTCAAAATCAATCAGAGAAGCACATTCCAAGCCCAGGTGCTGTTTGATAAGATTATTGAAATGCAGCAGAAACTTGTCATCATTGGCAAAACCGTCCTGTTCGATACCGAGAATATCGCCGTTGTCTTTGGCGCCCACCAGTAAGGTACCGCCACTGCTGTTGAGAAACGCCGCCAGCGTTTTCATACAGGCTATCTCGATTTCCTTGGCGGGTTTGCCCGCTTTCAGGTGCCACCGCAACGTGGACTTAAACTCCAACTGGTTATCTTCACCGCCGGCAATCACGGATAATAGCTCATCAGATTTTTTTCCAGTATGACCGCTATAGGCAAATCGCTCATTGATCAACTGATTTTGGCGACGTAGCAGAAAGATCAAACCAATCACCATCGCCATCAGAGCAGCGCTGGTCCATACAAAAATCCAAACGGCTCTACGGTCAACCGCTTGCATCATGGCCGATTCGGGAACCAGCACCGCGAGATGCGTCTTTGAATGCCCCATATCCCAATGCTGAAATCGCCCCTGCCAGTCCTGACGGCCGTCCGAAAACTGGACCACCGCATCCAGCGGCATCCCTTCCTTGACCCAGGCAGATGCCGCCGCAACCGCCGCGGAATCTTTCAGGCCGGAAATATCTTTCCAAAACTCTCCCGGCCCCGACTCTGAATCCGTTAACAGCGATGAATACTCCAGCAGGTCCGCAATCTTCTTGTCCTGATACATGAGAAGTTGCGTTCCTGCAGAAAAGTCCATCGTTGTCATGTATAAAACAAAATCGTCGAGCGCGATATCAAATGCAATCACACATAGCTCACCGCCGTCTAAAGTAAATGCCTGGGCAACAGTCACGCCCGGCTTCTGGTGTGCGTGAAAGGTATCAAGCCCACTCCATCTCACTTCATTGTTATCAACGAATTTTAAAACTTCCTCAAACCAAGGATGTTCTTGAGTCGGCTGCTCAGGAGCCACACGCTGCCATTGGCCCGCAGTAAATATCCATTTCAACTCACGCCCCCGTGTGTCGGCCAACACGCATCCGCGAATGGACAGCGACGGGTTACGAAGAATCGGCAGGATGGCTGATTCAGTCGCTGTTAACGCAGAGCTTTCCAGAGAGATGACCCGGTTTTCGGCCAGTTGACGCGTCATTGTCAAACCATTAATAACCGGCAAAAAAAATGAGCCCATGCGCTGTTGAAATTGCTCAGCCTGCTGATGAACCTGTTGCGAAATGGACTCTTTGCGTGCGTGAATACCCGCGTAATAGAGCCGGACAAAGGCCGCTGCCGTCAGAACCAGCAACAGACCGGTCACCACCAGAATGCCCTGTGTCATCCGGGGACTCATTTGAAACAGCAATGGAACTCGGTTTTTGGTACCCATAATACCTGATTTAAATTATAATGTCAGGCCACCGATTGTCGAGGCAAAATCAGACTTATTTGTCTAAAGTTATCTCGACCGGACTTTTTTGGCAATTTTAGCCGGCTTATCGGGCATGGAATCAATCACTCGCTGAAGTTTCTTGCAGGCCATTTCTGCTTCCGTTCCACCTTGCCCGGCAGGAATCGGGTGTTTTTCCAGCACATCATTGGAAACATCGTACAACCGGCCGTCGCCGTACAGTTTCCACCGCTGGTCACGTGCAAAACGGCATTCCAGCCTCGGCTTTCTCGTCGGATACGGGTTGTAGTACATAAAAATCGCTTCCCTGGGATTTCCGGCTTCCCCCTGCACCTGCGGCAAAAAGCTCACACCGTCACAGATAATATCCTGCGGTATCGGCACACCTGTCGCCTCGACCATAGTTGGCCAAAAATCACTCAGGTCAATCAGATCGTTACACTCAACTCCCTCAGACAATCTGCCCGGCAAACATGCGACCAGCGGCACCCGCGTGCCGGCATCGGTCGTTTTATTTTTCCCTCCCCAAATCATTTCATCGCCCAGCCTGCTTGAGATGTCCCTATGAGTACCATTATCGCCGACAAATAAGATAAGCGTACTCTCATAAACGCCCGCCGCCTTCAGCGTATCCACAATCCTGCCGACACACTTGTCCATGTAGGCCACCATATCCCGGAAATTCTGCTGCCGGTCCTTGCATTTTCTGTCCGCACTGTCCGGCGTCGGATCAAACGGGTCATGCACCAGAATCATCGGATAATACACGCAAAACGGCTGGTCCTTATTGTCCGCGATAAACCGGGTGACAAACTCATTACAAATATCCGGCCCGTACTGGTCCTTGCCAAACTGAATATTCTCGCCGTTCACATTCAGCAGCGGTCCCCAGAACCGGCTACCCAGCTTTTCCACCTGCCACAGGCACCACGTCTCAAAACCAGCCTCACCGGGAAGCATACCCTTGGCCCGTATCTCATCGGAATAATGCTCGGCCCCGTAAAGCTGCCACTTGCCCGCGATACAGGTCCGGTAGCCGGCCGCTTTAAACGAATGGGCGAATGTCTTCTCATCCCGCCCCAGCAGACTGAAATTGACATAATTGCGAATATTGCTTTGTCCTGTCATGAGTTTGACCCGGCTGGGCGTACACAGAGGCTGCGCATAACAATGATTAAACCGAACTCCCTCTGATGCCAGTCTGTCAAGATGTGGTGTCTGATAGACATCACTGCCGTAACAGCCAAAACACTCATACCCAATATCATCGGCCATAATCAAAACGATGTTGGGTTTGGATTTACCGCCTTTGGACGCAAAGTCCTCGCTTGCCGTCAAACACCCCGCACCCAACGGCAGCATCGACAAAACCCCGCCAACCCCAACAGCCTTCAAAAATGTCCTGCGATTATAAGTCCCCATATGATATCCCATCATCATTCCCATTCACTTTTCGTCATTTCCAACACCAACGTATCATTCCAAGCGTCACTTTTGTCATTCCGAGCGAAGCCGAGGGATCTATTTAAACAGTATCCCGGCTCTGCCGGGATTCCTCTTGGCATTTTGTCATACCGGGCTTGACCCGGTATCCAGTGTGAAACGACTGGATTCCCGTCTCCGCGGGAATGACAAATCAAGACAACGCATAAGAGCTAAATTAAAAGCGAGTTGTTCGCTTTATTCTAAAAGCCCTCACAAAACCAAAAACGAATCGCCCTCGCTTTTGGCGTCATTGGACGCATCCCGCCCGGTCGGCGCGGTGCCGCCCTGAATATCCTGATCGCTCGGATCCACCTCCGCCGACCAGTACGTATAAATATTATCATTCCTCACACCGCAGTTCGGCTGTTTTTCATTAGCAGAATGACCATCGGCATAAACTACGTGTTGGCTTTCCCCTGTGCCCTTGACATCTTTATAGCGTCCAAAAGAACCCTTTACTTGCTTTGGATGATAGAGAGAATTGCCGTACTTATAACTATCTTCATCGTTGGCAGTAATAATCTGTGGATAGCCGTATTCACTTGGTTTCGACACAAAATCCCCCTTCTTCATCCAGGGATTCATGTCAGCGGCTACAGCAAACGCAGCACTCCTTAACTCATGCGCCGGATACTTACCATAGGGATTATGCATAACATAACTAACATGGTCATGCGGACTCGATCCAAAATCCCATAGGTTAACAACATCAAGATTCTTTGGGTTTTCGCCTGAAAACTCCTTCTCCTTTGAATTCGGGCAAATAAACGATTTGGGCGAGACATCTGCCTCTCTTATAAGCAAATACCAACTGGCAGTAATCGTGCGTCCAGCCTCACGTTGCTCACCTTCAAAATCAGGTTTTTCCAAGTCAAAATTATAACCCAGTTCCTTTGACCACGGGCCATGCCCACGCAATTGGGGAGCATAACCATCGTAGTCATTAGCGTACACTGAAATCGCTGTACCCAGCCCTTTTAAATTAGTGCCGCACACGACTCGCTTGGCAATTGGGCGAACGGGAGCTAAAGGCGGAGTAATAAACACAATGAAAAGTAAAAAGAAAAGTATTGAACATACCACAATTAATCCAACGCGTGTCAGCCCTTTGTTTCGATTGCGTGAATTCCTCATAACATGCGTTCCTTTCTGTTGGCTCACTTCTTTTTGTTGTTTTTGGGCGTCTCCTGCTCAATGGGTTTTCGTGTCAGGAAAAAGCTCAGCAGTATCGCCCCGGTGATGACCAGGTAGATGCCGATATTCTGCGAGACGGTGCCGCCTTTATAAATCGCCCACCAGGCCTGCTCAAACGGGTTGTCATCCCGCAGCGTCTCAAGGTAAAACCGCGTCGGCCCGTACAGCAGAAACATCACGCTCAGCGTCACGCCCGGCCGGCTGCGGCCAATCTTCCGCCAAAGGCCATACAATACCCCCGCCAGCAAAAACGCGTTCAGTGTCGAATAAATCTGCGTCGGAAGCACCGGCAAAGTATGATAAGGCCCATCCGTCACCGCCGCCAGCTGAGCCTCGGTTAACGTCTCTTTGGGCTTGAGATAGCCTTCCGCATCGTAATAATCTGCCGGCAAGTCAATCTTCGCCTCGCTGCGGTTGCGAGCATTATCCGGCCGTGTCTGGCTGTGAAACGCGGGACTGCCGTAGGGAAACTGGATCGCCACCGGCGTATCGCTGCACTTACCGAAACAGCAGCCATTCAGCAGACACCCCACACGACCAAATCCCAAGCCGACCATCAGCCCCACCGCCAGCACATCAAGATACATCCGCATCGGCAACTTCTGCTTCCACAGGTAAAACAGCAAAAACGCGATCGCCGTCAGCACACCGCCGAGAAACTCCAGCCCGCCCTGCCAGACGGCAAAGACCTCCATCGCCCTGCCCGCAAACTGGTCATAATGGTGAATCACATAAAACACCCGCGCACCGACGATCCCGCTGATCAGCGCATACATCGCGACATTGACCACAAATTCGGGATTCTGCCCGACCCGTTTCATCATTCGCCGCATCAAAAACGCCGCGATCAGAAAGCCGACCACCATCATCGTGCCGTAGCTCTTGACGGAAATGTGCAGAAAAGGTATTTCGAAAAGCTCCGGGTGCATCTACGCCTTCTTTTCAAGCATGGTAAAATCGTTCTTCTCGTCGCAGACGAGGACATTGGGCTTCAGCTGGCCCATTTCTTCCGGCGTGAAATAGCCGAAGTTCATGATAATCACGATATCCTGCGGGCTGAAATGCCGTGCCGCCGCGCCGAGAATAATGATATCCTTGCTGCCGGCCGGCGCTGGGATCGCGTACGTCTCCAGCCGCTCGCCGTTGGTCACGTTGGCCACCAGCACCTCTTCATACGGCAAAATCCCGGCCGCCTTCATCATATTCTCATCGATACCGATGCTGCCGGGGTAATCAATTTTCGTCTGGGTCACACGACCACGATGAATCTTTCCTTTTAACGCTTTTACAAACATATCTTCGTTTTTCCTGTCTTTAACTTAAATCCGTCATCCCAAGCCATTCTCACAGTCATTCCGAGCAAAGCCGAGGAATCTATTCAAACAGCCATCGCCAAAGGCGATTCCGATTGTCATTCCCGCGGAGGCGGGAATCCAGTATAATTTGCTTTTTACTTTATGTATTATACCACAGTTCAATTATCATTCAAGCCTATCAATAAATTATCAATCAGGCGGGTTTTCCCAATAGTCACCGCAACCAGAGCCAGCACCGGCCCAGCTATCTGTTCAACCGGCTCCAGTGTGTCCGGGTCTACAATGCTGACGTAATCAATCTCGGCCGATTGTTGCTCCAGAATCGCCATCATTTCTGCGATCAGGGCCGCGGATTCCGTTTTTCCCGCCACAACCTGCTCTTTACAGTGCGTCAGAGCCTGCGACAGGCACAACGCCCGCTTTCGCTCATCTGCCGACAAATACCGGTTCCGGCTGCTCATCGCCAGCCCGTCATCTTCCCGCACAATCGGGCACACGCAGATTTCCAGCGGCATATTCAAATCCGTCACCATCCGGCGGATCACCGCCGCCTGTTGGGCGTCTTTCTGGCCGAAATAAGCGATATCCGCCTGTACAATATTAAATAGCTTGGTACAAACCGTCGTCACGCCGCGAAAATGGCCGGGCCGGTTGGCTCCGCACAGCCCCTCGGTGATATTCTCGGTCATCACCCATGTCCACTGCTCAGCAGGATACATTTCATCAGCCGACGGCGCAAAAATCAAATCGGACCCAAGCTGCTCGCAGTACGCCGCGTCCGCATCCAGCGTGCGGGGGTATTTATCCAAATCTTCGGTCGGGCCAAACTGCGTGGGATTCACAAAAATGCTGACCACCGTAAAATCGCACTCGGCAACGGACTGCTCAATCAGTGAACCATGCCCGGCATGCAACGCCCCCATCGTCGGCACAAGTCCGATCCGCCCGCCGGCTTTTCTCGCGGCCTGAACCGCTTGCCGCACCTCATCAATCGTATGAACAATTATCATCATCAATAAAATCTTTCTTAGTTTCCCACAGCTAAGCTTAAATACCTAATCTCCATATAAACTAAAATATCCATTCATGCACCAGATGTTATTTATGCCTGTTAATAACATTAAAGCCCATACTAAAAATGCCTTAATATGTTTTCGCTTCTCAGAACATAGAATTAATCGCATACAAATAACTGAAATAACGCAAAAACTTATCAGGTTGGCTATACATGGCAAAAATGGGAAAAATAAAATTAAGATATTAAGCAAAATCAACCATGCACACATCGCCACGGTTAAGTAATCTCCCTTATTTGGAATTCTCAAGTCCGTATATGTCGAGATATAAACACAACAAAGGATTAAAAATGAAACCATGATAGAACTTGTTATGTAATACTCATTGTAATCCTCAATCCACCATCCATCCTGTTTAATTTCATTGCCACCAAAAGGTTCTACGTCATATAAAATCTTTTCATGCATAATAAAAACAGAAACAGGAATTATGACCGCTAGCAGTACATATACTACAAGTTTCATTTTTGCTATTTTCATTATTTTCTTGCATCCTTCCAGAGCTCAAAAACAAAATTTTCTATTCTGAGTCTGCCAAATAGAATTCCACTTCGTCCGCAATCCGATCCACCTGTTCCGCACTGAAACACTCATCCGGACGCAACCGCATCACCGGACAGACCTTATAATCAGTATAAAGCCTTTCGTAGCCGGCCGCAAGATGTTCCAGAAACGACAGCTCGATTTCCTGCTCATACGGCCGGTTTCGCTGGTGAATCCGCTCCATGCATTGGGCGACACTGTCGGCCAGGTAAATCACCAAAACCGGACTGTTCACGCCCTCGCAGATACTGGCAAAATGCTTTTCATAGTTAGCCAAATCTTCCTCGTTTAGCCAGCCGGAAGCGTAGATATGAGCCTTTTCAAACACATAGTCATTGATATATCTCTTACCGCCAAACAGCTTATCTTTGCGAAGCTGCGACGCACTGGACGACAGGAAAAACAGTTCTGAATCCAGCGCCAGATCATCCCGCCCTGAATACACATCCGCCAGGTACGGGTTTTCATCGTATTTTTCGGTAATAAACGTTGCCCCCAGCCGTTCGGCCAACCCCGCCGCCAGCGTGGTCTTGCCGACACCGATATTACCCGCAATCGAAATCAATTGTGGCCGATTACCATCATTAAAATAGTTGCCGCCGTTGAGTCGCTTATAAAGTGTCCGCATTGAGCATCCCAGTCGCGGATGAATCAATTTCGGAGCCAGCTCACACACCCCCTTGAGAACAAAGCTGCGTAAGTGCATCTGCGAGTGCGGCACAACAAGTTCTTCCGTCTCAATTACCGCATCGCCATAAAGCAGCAAATCCAGATCAATCGGCCTCGGCCCCCATTGCTGCCCTTTTTCGCGGCCTAACTGCCGTTCGATATCCTGCAAAAAAGAAAATAAATCGTCAGCTGATAGTGTCGTCTGAATCTGCGCAACACCATTCAAAAAGTCCGGCTGATCTACTGCCCCCAGAGCAGTTGTGGAGTAAAGAGAGCTTGCGTTGACCGATGCTGTCTCAGGGTGTTCGGTCAAAATGGTCAACGCCGTCTCAATATTGTCCTTGAGATTGCCTACGTTGCTGCCCAGTCCAATATAGGCCGTCTGCTGTGTCATAGGAAAATCCGAAATTTGAATATCGAAATCCGAAACAAATCCGAAAACTCAAATTCAAATATCCAAAACAAACTCATTAGGCCTGCTTTGATTTTTTGGTCATTCAAATTTTGAATTTGTTTCGAATTTCGTGCTTCGGATTTCGAATTTTTAGAGCTTTGCGATTCTATCCATCGCCTCTTTGACATTCTCCGGGTTATTGAATGCGCTCAGGCGGAAGTAGCCTTCACCCGCGGCGCCAAAACCCGCCCCGGGCGTACCAACCACATTGGCCCTGTTCAGCAGCAGGTCAAAAAATGCCCATGAGTCCACACCTTTCGGCGTATGCAGCCAGACATACGGGGCATGTTCACCGCCATAGACTGTATACCCCTGCTCGGTCAGTGCCTGCCGCATCATGTCGGAGTTGGACTGGTACAGCCCAATCGTCTGCTGAATCTGCTGTTTGCCTTCGTCGCTGTAAACGGCTTCGGCACCCTTTTGGGTAATATAGCTGACGCCGTTAAATTTCGTGCAGTGCCGTCGATTCCAGATCGGATTCAGTGCAACCGCCTCACCGGCCTTGGTATAGGCAACCACCTCTTTCGGCACCACCGTAAAGCCGCAGCGAACACCGGTAAACCCGGCCGTCTTGGAAAAACTGCGAAACTCGATCGCGACCTTTTTCGCCCCTTCGATCTCGAAAATCGAATGCGGCAGGCTGTCATCGCAAATAAACGCCTCATACGCCGCGTCAAACAGGATGATCGCCTTATTTTCAATCGCGTAATCAACCCATTTCTTGAGCTGTTCTTTCGTCGCCACCGTACCGGTCGGATTGTTCGGATAGCACAGGTAAATCATATCCACCGGCTCTGTCGGCAGTTCCGGCACAAAGTTATTCTCCGCCGTACAGGGCATATAGACAATCTTGCCGTAACGGCCGCTGTCATCGCCCTCGCCCGTTCGGCCGGCCATCACATTCGTATCCACATACACCGGGTACACCGGATCAGTCACTGCGACAACATTATCAATGCCGAAAATTTCCTGCATATTGCCGGTGTCGCACTTGGCACCGTCACTGACAAAAATCTCATCAGCCGCAATATCCATCCCGCGAGCCGCGTAGTCATTGGCAACGATCGCCTCTCGCAAAAACGCATACCCCTGCTCCGGCCCATAACCGTGCAGACCTTCATGAGTCGCCATCTCGTCCACGGCCTTATGCATCGCTTCGACAACCGCCGGCGCCAAAGGCTCGGTCACATCACCGATCCCCAGCTTGATGATCGGAGCATCCGGGTTATCCTGTGCAAAAGCCGCCACTCGCCGTCCGATCTCGGGAAACAAATATCCAGCCTTCAGCTTAGCAAAATTCTCATTCACATAGATCATTGCTTACCCTTTCCTGTTATATTTAAATAACCACGAAGAGCACGAAGAACACGAAGGTTTTTATTAAAATTTTTCTTCGTGAACTTCGTGTCCTTCGTGGTTTTATTTCAAGTTTAGAAGTTCTCTTTGACGTAGTTGACCGCATTGGTGAAAATCGTCATGCCATCAGCGATTCCCTCACGATCCTTCAGCCGCGTCCAGTGCGGGTGCTGTGTCCAGCGTACACATCGTTCCGGGTGCGGCATCATCCCCATCGCCCGGCCCGTTGAATCGGTCAACGCCGCGATATGATCCTGCGACCCGTTAGGATTGATTGGGAATTCACCATAATTACCATCGGCATCCACATAACGAAACGCCACAAAACCGTGATTTTTGATCTGCGCCAGCGTATCTTCACTGTCGGCAACAATCTTGCCCTCGCCATGCGCCATCGGCAAATACAGCCGCTTGTCCGCATCGAGGAAAACGCAGCGGTCTGTTCCCGGCTGTAAGTACACCCAGCGATCCTGGAACTGCCCACAGTCGTTATCGGTCAGCGTTACCTTCTGATCCGTCAGCGACAGCTTGCCCGCGCCGCCCAATCCCGGCACGATCCCGGTCTTGATCATCACCTGGAAACCGTTGCAGATCCCCAGTACCAACTTACCGTCTTCGATAAATTTATGCAGAATCTCGCTGAGGTGATGTACTACCTGATTGGCTAAAATCTTTCCAGCCGCCACGTCATCGCCATAGCTGAACCCACCCGGGAACACCAGTATCTGATAGCCGTCCAGCATCGCAGGATTATCAATCACACGGTTGATATGCATCCGGTCAGCCGTCGCGCCGGCCAGTTCCAGTGCGTGTTCGGTTTCAAGATCGCAATTAATCCCAGCCGCCCGTAATACGATTGCTTTTACATTATCCATTTATATCAATCCTTTAAACGTGAAGTTAACCATATTACCAATCCAGCGGCTCTTGCCATGCCTTTTTCAACTCGCTCAATTCCGCGTCAATGACAACATTCTGATTCACATCGCTGATTGTCAGCTTTGTGCCTTCGACCACCTCACCGACCTGGCCAAACGGGACATTCAGCATCAGCTTGGCAAATGCGTCATAGTTCTGCGGCTCAATCTCAACGAGATAACGCGAGTTCGATTCACTGAACAGCATTGCCTCGGTCTTGACACAGTCATCGGCTGCCGGCAGTCCCCGCAGGTCGGCTTCGATGCCGCAACCGCCCGCAAACGCCATCTCTGCTAATGCCGTCGCCAATCCGCCTTCCGAGCAGTCATGGCATGATCGCACCAGCCCCGCGTTAATCGCCTGGTGCATCCGCTTGGCGGTTTCGGCGGCCAGTTTAATATCCGTCTGCGGCACATTCGCACCCAGTTCGCCGTTGACCTTATAGTAATGCGAACCGCCTAATTCATTCTTCGTCTGGCCGACCGCAAAGATCAGGTTACCTGCCTGCTTGGCGTCCATCGTCACGCACTTATTGACGTCTTCGACCAGCCCAATCGCACTGATCAGCAGCGTATAGGGAATCGCGATGCGTGTTCCGTCATCGCAGACAAATTCATTATTGAGCGAGTCCTTGCCGGAGATAAACGGCGTCCCGAAGCCCATCGCCCCGTCATAGCACGCCTGCGAAGCCCGCACCAAAGCACCGAGCGTTTCGGCGTTCGTGCAGTCGCCCCAGCAGTAGTTATCCAA
This sequence comes from Sedimentisphaerales bacterium, assembly GCA_028282905.1. Taxonomy (GTDB): domain Bacteria; phylum Planctomycetota; class Phycisphaerae; order Sedimentisphaerales; family Anaerohalosphaeraceae; genus 4572-13. The sequence goes on from JANQGW010000220.1 coordinate 14,165, forward strand.
GACGGCAACCTTTTCCGGATCGGCTCCGACACAGACCAGATTACGAATCGCCTCGTCAATACCCGCCAGTGCCATCCAGTACGGGTCAATATCGCCGTAACATGGATTCATGCCGCAGCTCATCGCCACGCCCTTGTCGTGGTCATACTTCGGACGAATCACGGACGCATCCATCGGGCCATCATTATCTTTACCCATCAGCGGCTTAATCACGCTGGCGCCCTGTACTTCATGGTCGTACTGGCGAATGACCCATTCCTTCGAAGCCACATTATACGAACCGAGAATCTTCAGCAGATCGTCGTTATAGCTGTCCTTGTCCGCCAGTACCGGCTCGGACAACTTTTTAGTTTCCCACTTCGCCTCACGGTCGTATTTGCAGATACCTTCATGCAAAAAGTCCATATCCAGCTGGCCAACTTGCGTACCTTTATACCGCAGCGTCAGCTTCTTATCGCCGGTAAACGTCCCGATCACCGTCGCCTCAACGTCTTCGGCGTTGAAGATTTCCATAATCGCGTCCAGATTTTCCGGCTTAACCGCGATCACCATCCGCTCCTGTGCTTCGCTGATCCAGATTTCCGTATAACTCAAGCCCGCATATTTCAGCGGCACTTTTTCCAGATCAACTTCAACGCCGAGCTTTTCACCCATCTCGCCGACCGCACTCGATAAACCGCCCGCTCCGCAGTCGGTAATCGCTTCGTACAGTTCCGCATCGCGTGCCTGAAGCAGCGTATCCAGCGTCGTCTTTTCAACGATCGGGTTACCAATCTGTACCGCGTGAGAGAAAATGTCCTCATGCTCATGTGTCATCTCACCACTGGAGAACGTCGCACCGTGAATACCGTCACGACCCGTCCGGCCGCCGACAACAACCACCAGATTACCCGCCTGGGCATTCTTAAAGCATTTCTCCCGCGGAATCAACCCAACATTCCCGCAGAATACCAGCGGATTCGCCAGGTAGCGATCATCAAAATACAGCGCCCCGTTCACCGTCGGAATCCCCATCCGGTTTCCATAGTCACGCACGCCGGCAACCACGCCCTTCATGACACGCCGCGGATGCAGCACGCCCTTCGGCACTTCTTCCAGCTTCATATCCGGCCGGGCAAAACAGAAAATATCGGTATTGGCCACAGGCTTGGCCCCCATGCCGGTTCCCATCGGGTCACGGATCACGCCGCCGATACCCGTTGCCGCTCCGCCGTACGGGTCCAGTGCCGACGGGTGGTTATGCGTTTCCACCTTAAAGCACACTGCATGTTCATCGTCAAACTCAATAACCCCGGCGTTGTCCTCAAACACCGAAATGCACCAGTCCTTGTTCAAATCTTTGGTGGCTTTGAAAATTGTCTCTTTAATCAGGTTATCAAAATAAACCTTCTCACCGTCGTGGTCCATATCTACGCTGCTTTTAAGCGTCTTATGCACACAGTGCTCGCTCCACGTCTGGGCCAGCGTCTCCAGTTCCACGTCCGTCGGCTCACGGTCCAGCTTCTGGTATTCCGCCTGAATCGTCTGCATTTCTTTCAGATTCAGGAACATGTCCATATCTTTAGACAAACCCATGAGCTGGTCATCACTCAGACTGCGAATCGGAATCTCCGTCAGCGTCATCTGGTACGGCTCGGTATGCGGACTCGGCGGCTCAGCGTCGGTCCCGAAAATCACATCCTCGATGCAGTCATTGGCCAGAATTCGCCGGGCGATCATATCCCGCTCGTCATCGCTGACATTACCCAGCAGAACATACTTGCGGGCCGTCCGGACTGAGTCAACTGCTGTCGCTCCCATATCTGCCAGTGCACTTTTCACCGATTCAGCCACCGGGTCGGTCACACCACTTTTCAGATGTACCTCGATCAGCGTCGCCGGCATCGGACCGGCGGGCACATCGCTCTTGCCGAGATAATAATCCTGACAAACCGGGTCGCTTAGCAGCTCAACCGCCACCCGTTCAGCAAATTCCTGCTCAAAGTCCGCCTCAATCAGGAAAACCCGCTCAGAAATGACATCTTCAACCGACTCGATATTCAACTGCCGGATATCCTCCAGCGTATCTTTACCGTGTACATCCAGAAAACCCTGCTTCGATGAGATTTCAAATCGCCACTGTTTCACAATAAATCCTTTTATAGAAATCGTTTAAAATGGTAACGTAAGCCTTGCAATCAAAAGAAAATAAGCCGCAATAAGCACAAAATGACCACCCGGAAACCAAAGTAGTATTGTCATTCCGAGCGAAGTCGAGGAATCTATCATAATAGCCTCGGGCAAAGCCCGAAACCGCATTTTTGTCTTTATTCCTCGCTTTTGATATATTGATCACTTCATGATCTTTATGCACTTCATGGTAAAATCACCGATCAGAGCATTTGCGGACATGTTACATAAAAATGGCAGGCTTCTCAATAAAGAATCAGCAGAAATGCAACATTCTGTGCCAATCTGTGGTAAAAAATCAGAACAGCTCTTTCTGCTCGATTTTATGCTGGATCATCTTGGCGCGTTTGTCGCCTGCCGCGGCGAGAAGTTTATCGACTTTTTTCTCGTCGCCGGCCTTCACGGCTTTGCGGAATTCTTTCAGTCGCTCGATCAGTGCATCAATCCCATCAACACACGTCTGTGGATTGGTCATCAGGATATCCGTCCAGACATTCGCCGGCCCGGAGGCAACGCGGGTGGTGTCCATAAAGCCCTTGCCGGAGAACTTCAAATCTGCGAAACTGGAAGCATTGACCAATGCCGCAGCGGCAATATGCGGCAGATGACTGACCCGCCCGAAAATCTTATCATGCCGCGTCGGGCTCATCACTTCTACAGAACAGCCTAGCTTCGTCCAGAACTTCTCCAGCAGCTCCACCGACGGCCTATGCGTGCCCCGCACCTTTGTAACGATACAATTGGCTCCGGTCAGCAAATCATCGCGGGCATACTCCAGCCCCCGCTTTTCAGAGCCGGCGATCGGGTGCGAGCCGACATAATGCACGCCCTTCGGCAAATGTTTGGCCGCCCACTGATGCGGCAGCGACTTCGTCGAACCGACATCGGTCACAATGCAGCCGGGTTTAAGGTATTGGCCCATGTCTTCAAAATAGCTCTCAAATGTCTGGATCGGCGTCGCCAGAATCACCACATCCATATCCTCGACCGCCGCCGCCAGCGAATCGACAATCTCATCGGCCACACCATAGTCTTCCGCTTTCCGCCGCGTACTGTCACGATGACTGTAACCAACAATTTTTGTACTTGAAAGCTCCCTTTTTATTGACAGAGTCACACTGGCGCCCAAAAGCCCCATGCCGACCACGCTGATTTTCTTTAAGTTTTTCATAATTAAGCACTTATCGAAATTTAATAACATTGCCACACCACTCCAAAAGTACCTTCTTGGACCGTCTGTGTCAATTTTTTTCTTTTATTTCAGCACGAAAAATGCTATTATGTTGGCCGCTTTGAATATGGGCCGCCGGATGCGGCAACAAAATTGTGGATTCTAACTTCGCCGAAAGGCGGGTTGGATTTTTTTGTATAAGGGTATTAAACAGGACATGGCAGGACAAGAAACCAATAACGCGGTCAACCAGTACCTTCCGTTTGAGCAGGAAGTCGCTGACATTGACCGGCAGATTGAAACGCTTCGCGCCGAAGACGAAACCGGCTCGATCCAGGGCAAAAACGCCCTGCAGATTCGCCAGCTTCAGGTGCGTCAAACCGAACTGCTGAAAAACATCTATTCCAACCTGACGCCGTGGGAGACGGTCCAGGTGTCGCGTCACCCGCAGCGACCGCTGTTGGGCGATTACCTGAATCGGATGTTCAAAGACGTCCGCGAACTTCACGGCGACCGCTGTTTCGGCGACGACCCGGCGATTGTCACCGCGTTCGGACAGATCGGCCACCAGAAGGTGCTGATCGTCGGCCAGAACAAGGGCAAAGATGTTAAGGAAAAGGTCGCCTGCAATTTCGGCTGTCCCAATCCGGAAGGTTATCGTAAAGCCATCGCTAAAATGAGACTGGCGGAAAAATACGGCTTGCCGATTGTCACGCTGATCGATACCCCGGGTGCATACCCGGGCATTGGCGCAGAAGAACGAGGCCAGTCTCAGGCGATTGCCTACAACCTGATGGAAATGTCGCGTCTGAAAGTCCCAATTGTCTGCGTGGTCATCGGTGAAGGCGGCTCCGGCGGCGCTCTCGGTATTGGAGTCGGCGACCGGCTGGCGATTCTGGAACACGCATACTTTTCAGTGATTTCGCCGGAAGGCTGTGCGGCCATTCTCTGGCACGACGGCACACAGGCCCCCATCGCCGCCGAAGCCCTGCGGCTGACGGGTAAGGAACTGCTCAAGCTGAACCTGGTTGATTCGATCATCAAAGAACCGCTCGGCGGCGCGCATCGCAATATTCACGATACAATCTACAATGTTGAACAGTACATCACCAAGTCGCTGAATCAACTGAAACGCACCAATCTCGACAAACTTGTTGACGCACGGTACCAGAAACTGCGAAACATCGGCGCCGATTGCGAAAAAGCCCACAAACTCGTCGCCGAACGGAAAGATATCCCGGAACACTTGTCCGTCAAAGCACAACTCGAAAAAACACAAAAAGAAAAAATCCCCGTCAACTAAACCAGGACATTATGATAAAACAGAAAAAGCCGCCGTGAGCAACTCACGCCGGCTTTTTTAATGTTTTGATATAACAATTAACTACTGAGCCGTGGTGATTTCTCGTGGGTCTGCGCCTTCTTCGATGGCCTGGATCTTGCGGACGCGGCGTTGGTGGCGGCCGGCGATGAAGTCGGTCGTCAGCCAGGTTTCGACGATTTTACGCATCATGGTCGAGCCGATCAGGTCGCCGGACAGGCATAGTACATTCGCATCATTGTGCTCACGCGAGAGCTTGGCGGCCAGTTCGTCAAAACACAGAGCCGCACGAATGCCTTTAAACTTATTGGCGGCAATGCTCATGCCGATACCGGTCCCACAGACCAGAATCGCCCTATCTGCCTTTTGGTCGGTGATCGCGGTGCAGGCCAGATAGGCCGTATCCGGATAATCCACCGGCTGATCGCTGGGGCTGGCAAAGTCCACACACTCCAAGCCCAACTGCGAAATGATCGCCTTAATCTGTTCAACTGCGCTGTGTCCTCGGTGATCGTTAGCCACTGCTATTTTCATAAAATCTCGCTCGCTCTTTGGCGTATCGCCTTATCAATTTGCTTAAAACACCGCTGATAGGTTTTCAGTCCCTGTCCAATCGGATCAGCAATGTCACCATGTCCATCCAACAAGAAGCATTTCGCTTCCGCCTGCGGATAATATCCTAAGATGGCCTGTTGATGGCCGCGGCCCATCACGAAAATAAAATCGGCCTCAGCTATATCCTGAGCTGTCAAGGGAGCGCTTCGATGCGCCTCAATCTCAATGCCCTGTTTTCGACAAACCTGAACGGATTCGGCACTGGCCGGGCACCCCGGCATCGCGGCCACTCCCGCAGACGCTATCTTATACCCGAAATGGTCCAGTTCGTCAACTGAACAGTCCAAAATGTTAGCAAAATGTTGCTTTGCGGCGCCTTCGGCCATCGGACTGCGGCAGGTATTGCCCGTACACACAAAAAGGATTTTTATCGTCGCCAAACTATGAATACGTTCGGCCTCGATGGCCCCTTCGCGAAGGATTTGGACGTCTTTTTTGCCGATTTTTACAACGGTACTGCTGTTTTTGTAATCACAGCCGGAATCGGGCGCATCAACGATGGCATCAACCTGACCATCAAAATAGACCTTGACCTGCCCGGGTTCAGTCGCCGGGGCCTGGCCGGCTGGATTAGCACTGGGAGCGACCACCGGGCAGTCAGCCGCCGACAAAATCGCACAGGCAGCCGGATTATCCGGATAACGGACGCCAATGGTGTTATCCCGGTACAGCAAATCGGCGACATCCTCGCCTAATTCCTTTGTTTGATGAGCAATAAAATCATTATCAAACTCAAAAACCACTGTTAACGGGCCGGGCAATGCGTGGCGGACCAGTTTTTCGGCCCGAGCCGACATCGTGGGCACAAAAGCCTCTAACTGCGCTAGATTACCGACATGCAGCGTATAGCGTTTATCCGGGGCACGGCCTTTGAGATGATTGAGCCGATCGATCGCCTGCGGTTCGGCTAGGCAGCCGACACCGTACACTGTCTCCGTCGGAAAAGCCACCAGTTTGCCGTCAACCAGCATTTGCGCGGCTTTTTGGATACTCTGTGTGTCGTTTTGGTCTGTGATCGTAATGATTTCTGTTTTCATGGCGGCTAACTATTACCATATTTACTTTGTTAATGCCATAAAAAAGCCAAAAATCAAACTTTCTCGTCACTGACGTCCAAGACCTTACATTGCCAACGCCCTCTTATTTCGCAACAACCGCTTTATATTCAGCAATTCTGCGCTTCATCAGGTCATAATAGTACCAACCGTGACCACCGTGCATAGGCTCTATATCAGCACTGTATTCAGCCTTCCATATATCGACAAATTTGGGTGTTTCGGGTGTCACGTCATCTAAATTCTGGGCCGCCCATTCGTTCCAGGAGTGGATGAACAAAAACGTCGGGGCCGCCTTCATGGCCGCATCCATATATTTGTTAAAATATGCCCCGTTTTGCCGACCAATAGCTCCCTGGGCGGCTGTCATGCCATCACCGGTCATGACGCTGCGCTGCGTCGCCACGGGCGCACACATTTGCTCCGGCCGGCCCTGATACATAAACGGCCCCGGCGGGGTTTCGGACGCCACTTTGAAAACCCAGATCGATGCATCATTTCTCAGGCCCCACATGCAACGAACCGTGTAATTGGCCCAAATTCCAATTGTCGGAATAGCCGGATACGGCTTGCTTTCAGCGGTTTCATTGGCGCAGACCAATTTTTTGCCGAGATACTCAAGAAAAATCTCCGATGGATAAACGTCAAAAATCATCTCCTCAACATGCCGCAGTGTTGACTCATCTTTCACCCATAACACAATTTTGGGGGTTGGCAAACCTGATTTCTGACGCTGCGCATAGTGTTTGCAGATTGCTTTGGCGCCATTGACAATTTTTGTCTGGGTTCCGTTAGTCAAATCCAGAACAATGCCATCAATGCCGGCTTCGGATAAAAGTTTCGCGTGCCAATCGAGTAATTTGCTATTGGGTGTCTCAGGCGTCCCAAAATACATCTTATAGTTATTTTTGACGGTGCCGTCACCGTTTGTTGCAGCATAGAGCGGTTTTGCCCACCAGTTCCATGCCGGATATCCGCTGTAATCAGGCATGATCCACACATCATTTGTTTTTGGATTGATGCTCTGAGTCTCATTGGCCCAGCAGGAATAGAAAATCAGAACACTGTGCTGCGGGGTTTGAGCAAAAACCGGTGCGATGGTACAACAACCAATAACTATAAGATTTCTTATCAGTGATGTTTGTTTCATACGATTCAATGGAATATTTCATTCACTCAGATTTGATTATATCAGCAAACCCAGTCTGCGGGAAAAAATATCACAGGTATTTTGGTCATAGAGGCAGAAAATCACTTTTTTCAGGCTGATAGTCCCTTTGAGATATCGGATAGTTTCGGTGAGCATGATACGGGCACAATTTTCTTTGGGATAGCCGAAAATACCGGTACTAATAGCACAAAATGCCAAGGATGACAGATTGTATTCGTCAGCCAGTTTCAGGGTGTTTAAGGTTGCCTGCTGCAATTTATGTTCCTCGTCGCCTTCACCCATGCGCGGCCCGACGGCATGGATGACATAATGGGCCTTCAGATCACCACCCGTAGTGATAACAGCCTGTCCGACACCAATCGGGGCCCTGGTATTACATTCGGCCTGGATGGCCGGGCCGCCCTTCTGGCGAATTGCCCCGGCGACACCGCCTCCCAGAATAAGTTGGCCATTGGCGGCGTTGACAATCGCATCGACAGCCAAATCCGTAATATCGCCAACCATCAATTCAAGCTGTGTTTGGTTAATCGTTATTTCCAATATCCTGGAGTACTTTCTATTATCAAATAAACATCGGATTTATTTTTTCGGGATCAATTCGCATTTGCTGCATGGCATCTTTCAAAACGTCCGCATTAATCTTTCCTTCAAGAACCAGTGCATACAAAGCTGACAATACTATAAATTTTGCGTCAACTTCGAAATAGTCTCGCAAATCGGCCCGTGTATCACTGCGGCCAAAGCCGTCGGTTCCCAGAGCGACTAATCGACCCGGCAGCCACTTGGCAATCGAACACGGCAAGGCTTTCATGTAATCGGAAGCCGCGACAAAGGGGCCGCTTTGATCTTTGAAGCACTGCTGGATATAGGTCTCTTTCGGCGTTTCAGTTGGATGCAGAAAATTCCATCGATCCGTTGCGATGCCGTCAGAGTACAGTTCCTTATAGCTCGTCACACTCCAGACATCGGCGGCAACATTAAACTCCTGCTCCAGTGTTTTGGCGGCTTTGATTACTTCAGTCAAGATCGCCCCGCTGCCCAGGAGCTGAACTTTCGGACAGTCACTTTGCTGATTGGCGGCTTGGTATCGGTACATGCCCTTGAGAATGCCTTCGCGGGATCCCTCGGGGATGACCGGCATCTGATAGGTTTCATTCATCATAGTGATATAGTAGAAGATATCCTCCTGCTTTTGATACATCCGCTCAAAACCGTCGCGAATGATGATCGCCAGTTCAAATGCAAACGCCGGGTCATAGGCTTTCAGCGACGGAACCGAAAGAAATGTGTGGTGGCTGTGACCATCGGCGTGCTGAAGACCTTCACCAGCCAGCGTGGTTTTGCCCGCGATGCCGCCAAGCAGAAAACCTCGAGCCATCATGTCACCGGCAGCCCAGATCAAGTCAATCATTCTCTGGCAGCCGAACATCGAATAGAACAGATAGAAAGGAATGGTATTGACCCCGTAGCTTGCATAAGCCGTTCCGGCGGCGACGAATGACGACATGGAACCGGCCTCGGTAATACCTTCTTCAAGCACAACACCGTCTTTTTTCTCGTTATAAAACAGGAGAAATTCCTTATCAACCGGCACATAGTTCTGCCCAACCGACGAATAAATCCCAGACTTTCCGAAAATCGGCTCCATCCCGAACGTCCGGCCTTCATCGGGGACAATCGGAACGATTTGCTCGCCGACATTCGGGTCTTTCAACAATTTCGACAGCAACCTGACCGATGCCATCGTCGTGCTGACCTGATGATCGCCGGACCCCTGATAAAATTCCTCAAATAAGGCATCATCCGGCATTTGAAAAGGCGGAGTCATCACGGTTCGACTGGGTACGAAGCCGCCCAGCTTTTCCCGGCAGGATTTCAGATAGGCCAGTTCTTCGCTGTCTTCCATCGGTTTGTAGAATGGTGCTTCCTGCACTTCGTAGTCCGGAATCGGAATCCCAAACCGGCTCCGGAATTTGAGCAATTGCTCTTCGTTGAGCTTTTTCTGCTGATGCGTGATATTACGGGCCTCACCGGCTTCGCCCATGCCGTATCCCTTGACGGTATGCGCTAAAATCACCGTAGGATTGCCGGTGTGCTCGACAGCGGCTTTGTAAGCAGTATAGACCTTCAGCGAATCGTGACCGCCGCGTTTAAGGTTTTCGAGTTGTTCATCAGAATAGTTTTTGACCATTTCCAGCAATTGCGGATCGGCGCCAAAAAAGTCCTGACGAATATAGTCGCCGCTGGAAACGGCATATTTTTGAAACTGACCGTCCACAACTTCTTCCATGCGTTTAACTAATAAGCCATCTTCATCCTTTTCCAGAAGAGGATCCCACTCTGATCCCCAGAGAACCTTGATGACGTTCCAACCTGCAGCAGTAAACGAGCCTTCCAGTTCCTGAACCATCTTGCCGTTGCCGCGAACGGGACCATCCAGACGCTGCAAATTACAATTGATCACCCATATAAGATTATCCAGCTTTTCACGACCCGCCAGGTTGATTGCCCCCAGGCTTTCCGGTTCATCCATTTCGCCGTCGCCCAGAAACGTCCATATCTTTTGGTCAGACGGCAGCTTGAGTCCCCGATGCTCCATATACCGCGTAAAACGTGCCTGATAAATCGACATAATCGGCGCCAACCCCATAGAGACGGTGGGAAACTGCCAGAATTCGGGCATCAGCCGCGGATGCGGATAGGACGGCAGGCCGCCTTCCGGATCAAGTTCACGCCGAAAATGGCTGAGGTCGAAACCGCTGAGTCGCCCCTCCAAAAACGCCCGGGCATAGATACCCGGCGCAGCGTGACCCTGAAAATAAATGATATCGCCCTCCTGCTGGTCATTTCGTCCGCGGAAAAAATGATTGAATCCCACATCGTACAGTGTAGCCGCGGAAGCATAACTGGCAATGTGGCCGCCGATACCGCTCTCTTCTTTATTGGACCGCACCACCATCGCCATTGCGTTCCAGCGAATAATATTTCGGATGCGTCGTTCGATTTCCTGTCGCCCCGGATACGGTGTTTGCCGGTCAGCAGGTATGGTGTTAATATAGGGTGTTGTGGCAGGATTTCGTTGAGTCATCGTTTATCCCCTCTAAATTGATCATTACAGAATATACGCACAGAACAATGTGAGATATTCACTGAAAATCTATTTATAATTTCACAGGCTTGCAGAGATTATTGGCACTGGCAGCCGCCCGGCCGCAATTTTTGCAGAAATACTGAGGTGCCTTAATAAGTTCTTTAAAGTCCTCCGGGTGACTATCCTGAAAGCGTAAATTATTCAGGTAACACAGGTGCTTATCGTGGCCCGGATGCGGCATATTTGAATCGGTCATAGCAATCTCCTTTTCGATATACAATCTCAGTTTAACAATTCCTGCAACTGACGCCACCTAAATTTGAAAGCTGCAGGGTGTTTTCAGTTCCGAAAATACAGTTCCCCGTTACAAACGGGTATAACATTATACTCTTATAGATGTTTATATGTTCGGTGCAATAATCGCAATGTTCCGAGCGTCTGTAGAACCAGTAATTTCATAAACTTAGCTTCATAATAGCTTTAAATGCAGATATTATTTTGCTTGAACAAGAAAAACAGGAACAGTAGAATGACGGTCACAGCAACATGTTCTGGTTGTTTTTTGTCGCAATTAATAAAACGGGGAATTGAAAGCAACTTTACACCTTACGGGGAAATTTAAAACGCAATGTTTTTTTGAAAGGCACGAGATGAAACGCAGAGACTTTATGAAGCAAGCGGCAATGGTGACAGCCGCAGCTGCGGTTGGCGGCTGTTTTGGCGGCACGAAAGGCAAAAACACTCCAAAGGCTGCGGATGCCGGGACTCAGAAAGCCCCGAATATCATCTATATTTTAACGGACGATCTGGGCTATGGCGATTTATCCTGCCTGAATGAAAACTCCAAAATCCAAACCCCTTACCTGGATAAACTGGCTAAAGAAGGCATGATTTTTATGGATGCGCACTCCAGTTCGTCCGTCTGTACCCCAACTCGTTACGGCATCCTGACCGGACGCTACAATTGGCGGTCCCGGCTAAAAAAAGGCGTTTTAAATGGTTATTCATCGCACCTGATCGATCCCGAACGTATGACTGTCGCCGATTTGCTGAAACAGCATGACTACCACACTGCTTGCATCGGCAAATGGCACCTTGGCTGGGACTGGGCGAAAAAAGGCCCCAAGCCCCACGAAGTGGACTATACGGGTACGGTCAAAAACGGTCCCGACGTCAACGGGTTCGATTATTATTACGCCCACTGCGGCTCACTGGATATGGCACCGTATGTCTATGTGGAAAACGGCCGGGTTACCGCACAACCAGACCGTGAAACCCAGAGTAAAGATAAATACGGCTGGTGGCGAAAGGGACCGACCGGGTCGGACTTCCAGCATGATGATGTGCTGCCGAACTTTACCCGGCGCGGTGCGAAATACATCAAGGAACGCGCTGCAACCGGCGAGCCGTTCTTCCTGTATCTGCCGCTGCCGGCACCGCATACGCCGATTCTGCCGACCAAGGAATTTCAGGGCAAAAGCGGCATCAATCCCTATTGTGACTTTGTAATAATGGTTGACCACTGTATCGGCCAGATTACCAAAGCGATTGAAGAAGCCGGCGTCAAGGACAATACGTTGATTGTCTTCACGGCGGATAACGGCTGTTCACCCGCGGCGAAATTTGACGAAATGCACGCTAAAGACCATTATCCCAGCTATGTCTATCGCGGCCATAAAGCCGACATTTATGAAGGCGGGCATCGTATTCCATTCATTGTTCGCTGGCCGGACCGGGTAAAGGCATCTACAACATGCGATGATACAGTCTGCCTGACGGACTTAATGGCAACATGTGCTGATATTCTGGGGACGAAACTCCCCGATAATGCCGGCGAAGACAGCGTGAGCATCCTGCCGGATCTGACGGGAACAGCCACCGGTCCGGTACGCGAGGCGACGGTACACCATTCTATCAACGGCAGTTTCTCAATTCGACAGGACAAATGGAAGCTGGAATTGTGCCCCGGTTCCGGCGGGTGGTCAGCCCCCAAACCCGGCAAGGCACCGAAAGGATCACCGCCAGTTCAACTGTATGACCTCAGCAACGATATCGGCGAGAAAAACAACGTGCAGGACAAACATCCCGACGTTGTCCAGCAACTGACATCCCTGCTGCAGAAATACGTTGATCAGGGCCGCAGTACACCCGGCGTCCCCCAAACAAACGAAGGCAAAACACCAATCATGCGGTAAATTTGTATCTCAATTGACACATTGAAATAGCTCAGAAGAATTCTCTCCCCTTCATGTATTACACGAGGGGGAGAATTTTGAAAACTACCCATGTAAGTCTACATTTTTTCTGTAAAGTCACAGGGAAGTATAGACTATTGTTTTTGCAGAAAACCAACGGTTGATTGCATAATCCGCTGCTGGAGTTTATCAGCACCTTTTTGCTGGTTCTGTTCCAACAAGTCCTGATAATTTGCCTGGCAAAAATGACATCCCAGTACGTTCAGATGAAAATCAACATAATTCTGCCATTCAGGCTCCAACGTTTTCAACAGGAATGCCCCAATCGTACTGCGTTTTGGGCAGCTTGGGCGGTACTGTTGCCAGATTTGCACCAACAGCCCTTCCATGTCGGCCTCTGATAAGTCTTTGGTATCAGCCGCGGTTAGATTATCGTGGATCTGCTTGATCCAGCGGTGTTTTAACACACCCACTTTTCTCGCATCGATTTTCAATGTTTCCGCAATGTCTGAATTGGACAACTGGCAATAAAAAAGCAATTCAATCGTCTTTAAATGCTCAAAATTCAAAGTGGTTTTGATTCTGCCCAGCAATGACAAAATTTCACCGGCCAATGCCGCAGATAATGTTTCCTTTTGTTCATCTCGCCGGGCGTAGGAACTGGCGGTCGATTCGGTGGACTGAAAGCCTGACAAGTAATCGGATTGCCCGCAGTTAGAACGGTACAAGTCCTGGATCAATCCGACACGCATCGCGCTTTTTCTCCGGTACGTATCGATAATCTTGCGTCGCAGAATGGTAAATAAAAATCCTTCAATACTGCTTTCAGGCCGAAGCGTATGCATTGTCCGAATGAAATTAATGAAAACCTCCTGAACAATATCCTCCGCATCGGCGGGCTGACTCACCTGCCGTCGCGCATACGCCAGCAGACGGCCGTTGTATCGCTGTATAAACTGCGACCACGCCCGATCATCGCCCTGCTGGATTTGATCCAGCAGATACTGTTCGGCTGGTGTCGTTGGCATCTGATTTCTGCTCGAATATGGTACCGCTTCGTCTTACGCCGGTGTCATCACACTGTTGCTAAATTTCAGCCACACCATGGATTTGCGGCTTTCCATCTCAAACTCTACATCACTATACTAAAAGATGGATTAAAAAGAAACCAAAAATCAATACAATTCCTATGACTGCAACAGTAATCAGAACCGAGTAATATCCCTTGGTTAACGCGTTGATAAAGGCCCCGACAATACTGATCAGAACAATCATGCCAATTAATGAAACAACATAGTAGGCCCAGTTTCTTCTTGTCTGACGCACGACGATAGTTCTGTCACGTCCTAACATCTGCAGGCGTTCAGGTGACATTTCCAGCAGGACCGCTGACCGCCAGATTGGCCCGGCCGATCCCTGGAGTCGCTGAGTGTACTCGTCAACGATAAATCCATAATCCTGCAGATCACTCTGTTGAACACTCTGCAAGCCAATTTTCCCGATCAGTTTCTGTCGGGCCGATTCCATCATCTGACTGCGAGCCTGTTCGGCTGTAACCGCCGTTTCCGCAGAGGTAATAACGGCCCACTGCCTGAGATGAACCAGTGTGCGAAAATATTCGCCATTGTGCAGCCAGGGGCGGTAGTCGTATTCAACCTGATGAGCGTATTTATTGTCCGGCGTTTGAACAGCCGCCTGAAGCGTTCCTCTTTCATTGCCCGCATTAATCATTTGCGCCACACTGATGGTATCCCCATTTTGAAGCTTGGGGATTGTAAGTCTATGGGTCGGAAGTTTCTCATGTTTCAAAGAAATCCATACTGTTTCCGCGACCGGTTTTCCTGATGTTGTTTCCGCGGTAATAGCTATATCTATATCAGATAAAAAGAATTTTAATCCACGCCGCAGTTGTTCCAACCAGACAATATCAACGCTATCTTTGGTTTCAAATATCTGAATTTGTTTAGGTTTAGCGGGCAGGCCATTGAACGTTTCCTGCAATTGAACGCCCAATCCATAGGCCGCAAGTTGCGGTGTCGAATAGACATCCGGCGTCAATTCCTCTTCCAGACCCTCCTGCCACAGGACAGTTTCTTTAGTGGTATCAACAACTGCATTCTGAGTCATGGGAATAGAAGAGATGTATTCCGGCTGGGCTTTTATCTGTACGATAGATCCCTCTGAAGGCATAAGAGCAACTGGTCTGGCAAAATATGTAAATAAGCCCAAGAAAGCAACTAAGGCCAGCAGTAAAAAAATCCCCACGATCCACCGAACGACCGCTCCGCCTTTGACCAGAAGGATAATCAGCCCAGCAAGCAATGCCAGACCAATCAACAATATAATTGGTAATATTCCAAATGCAATTAAAGACATCATGAACTCCAAAAATGGAAAATGTTATTGCGTTTTATTTGTTTCCGGATTCAGGGCTACGATCTGCGGCGGTTGCCGCTTGGGCGGCCATGCCAGCAGGATGATCGCCGGGATAAAAAAGAAAAGTGAGAAATAAATGCGATTGTTAACAGATGCAAACACTTTATCAAATACCACTCCCACCGGTTGACCAACAAGAGAACCTTCAATACTGATTGGGTAGACGGATTCAGTAATAACAGCAAATGCAAACGCCACCAGCGCAATCGCAATCAGAAAGCGAATAATATGCGCACCACCAAAACGACGGCGGGTGAGCAGGAGTATCACCATTGATATCGCAAGTATCCCAAAGCCCACTCCCGTAGCCACTCTTTCCAAAGCTATCGGCCAGTTGGGAGTGCCCCAAAACTGCTCGATATCAGTAATCACATTAATGGGAAGGCAGGCTGTCAACACCGTCACTAAATTCATCGCGCAGCCGACCAGCAACAGCACTGAAATAAACATCAAGACATAGCCCAAAAAGCCGAACAACCCCAACACAAATCCTGTCTTAGCAGTCGGATCCTGAATGACCACGGTCGTTGCCGGCGGCTGTACTGCAGATACGGCTGCGACTGCCTCTGCCGGTTGAGGTGACGGATTGGCCGGAGAAACAGATGCCGGAGGAGTATTATTAACATTAACCGGGGCAGCAACGGGCTTTGGTGGCGTTTGAGGCACCGCTTGCGGGTTTCCGTCCCAAGCCAGTACTTTCCGTCCCTGCACATCCCGAAACTCGCCTGCTAAAATCATGATAAAATCGATCAACTGGCCAATTCCGAATACGCCTGCGGTAAATAGCCACAATATTCCAGTGCCGATTTTCCCAACGTAAAAGCGATGCACGCCCGGAACGGGAATAAACAGAACCATGCCGCACAAAATGGCCGCAATGGAACGATTATAGCGGCTGGCACCGGCAGGCACCGTGGGAACAACTTTTGGAGCTGCCGGAGGAACAGGTCTTGGCTTGGGTTGTTTGGGTTTTACCGCTGTCTTATCAGGGCCGGTAAAAGGACAGATCGCCTGCACATAAAGGCAAATCCCCGCCACCAACGCGATACTGATCGCAGGCACACCGTCAAAGACCAAAGCCAGCACAAATGCCGGAATTCCCAGACAGATTGCCGGAATGAGCGATACCCGGTTTTTTCGCTTGGCATCCGTCATTGTCCACCAGCTGATG
Organism: Sedimentisphaerales bacterium; assembly: GCA_028282905.1. Classification (GTDB taxonomy): domain Bacteria; phylum Planctomycetota; class Phycisphaerae; order Sedimentisphaerales; family Anaerohalosphaeraceae; genus 4572-13. The sequence continues at coordinate 30,560 of JANQGW010000220.1, forward strand.
AAAACTAAGGGAATCATTGCAAAAAAAGTCCCCCGCATGCTCTGCTCTGCGCCGGAGCCAATAACCTCTTCAAACAAAAGAGCTGCCAGGCCGGCAAATGTAATTGCTACCGCCGAAACCGCCAGATTGCGGAATGTTTTGGCCTCCATACCGCAAAGCAGACGGTATCTTGCCAATAAGATACCGCCGGCACCGGCGACAATCATGACTAAAACCATCACGCCCCTTACCAGCGCATCATCAAAGTCACCGGAGGAAAATAATCCCGCTCCAAGTGACAGAATGGCGGCTGTTACCAGCGCGGTCAATAACCGCTGCTTTCGTTTCATAGGATCTTTTTCAGCGGCCTGGCGAACACCTTCCCATGATTCCTGATAAAAGAAATTCTGGATTTTATCGGCTTCCTGGTACAGTTTGTCTGCCGTTGTATTTTTCTTCTTTGCCGCGGTCTGCTTGTTCGGCTGCTCAGCGGCAGGGGCAGAGGCCGGCTGTCTCTGCATCTTCTCGGCCACTTTTTGAGCCACAACCGACAGTTCCATCGGGCTGAACTGCGACATGCTCTGCTGTATCTGTTCGGCTCCGAAGACATCCTCGACCATCTCCTGAACCGTACTGTAGCGGTCATGCGGGTCGCGAGCCATCGCTTTTTTAATCACTCGGGCAAAGGTTTCATCCAGCCCGGTCAGATCCGGTGTTGCACTCATGTGTTTCATCAGCACTTCGGCAGGGCTGCCCCCAACATAGGGAAGCTGGCCGGTCAGCATTTCATAGAGCATCACGCCCAGTGCATAAATATCAATGCTGCGGTCATATTTACCAACGCCAATCTCTGGCGCCATGTAATGAACGGTTCCGACGGTAATGGTCTGATTGCTGTAACGGCTGGTATTAATCACTTTGCTCAAGCCGTAATCGCCGATCTTGACCTGGCCGTTTTCATAAAAGATATTGCCGGGTTTAAGGTCACGATGGACAATGCCGCTATCATGCAGATAATTCAGCCCTTTCGCAATTTCACGCAGAAAGAATGCGGTTTTCTGAACACCCAGCCCGGTCGGCGATGACTGAATCATATCCGCCAGTGACGGGCCGGTCACATACTCCATGATCACAAACAGTTTGCCGTCGGCGTTATACTTTGCATCAAAGACAGAGACCAAGTGCGGGCTTTTAAGATTCATACACTGCTGGATACCGCGCAGTTCGATCTGCTCATATGTCTGAACCGCCTTTAGGGCAACTTGCCGGCCGGCATCACTGGTCGCATAATAGACCTCGCCAAAGCCGCCCCTTCCCACGGCCCGCTGAATCGTATAGCCTTCCAGCGGTTTATCACCATATTGATACTGATATTTCGCCATCGGTTTTTCCCGTCCCTCTAAAGGTTCTGCGTACTCAGAACCAATTGAACATCTCCTATTTCAATCCGCTTATCCATCGGTAGAACCGCCCCCGCAGAAACCGAACGCCCTTCGACGATTACCGGCTGCTGAGTACGGCATCGAATTTGTCCATCCTGTAAAAACAGTACCATCGCTTCCGGCAGTTGTCCACTTTGGATATGGTTGTTACGTTCGGGTCCAATCAAAATTTCACGGCCCATGAGAATCACACCGGTAATATCGGCCCGGGGAAACCGGGCACTGGACGGTATCAGGCAGGCCGTACTGCTGGCGGGATTCGACTGTGTAAATTTAAATCGACATCGCGGCGACAATTCCACACGGTCGCCATCACTGAGAAGTTGCCTGGAGCCATGTGAGGTTATACCGCCCGTCTGTCCGATGAAATAATCACCTTCGACACGCTCAATCTGCTTCGGCACAACATCCGGGGCCGTCACAAGCTCGATATCTGATCGCGTTGTGGAACTAACCGGTCCCATCGTCACACGGTCACTGCCAAAAACATAATATGCCCCAATACCGTCCATTTGAAGTATAAATCGCATTTTCGTACCCATCGCATTGTGTCGGTCGATTTCAGGAGTTTTCAAAAACTCCGGAGCCGGTCGGGCCGTTTTTACAGGTGCCGGCACAATCTCCGGGCTTTCAGACAGATCAATTTGTTCGAAAATCCCCAGAGGGCCGGCCTGCAAATGTCGCTGAGTATCGGCCGTACTTTTGACCTGACCGATAGCTTCAGTCAGCCATTTTGCTTTTGGTAATAATGTCTGAGCTCTCCGCAGGTTTATTTCGGCTTCACTAAAAGCACCCGCATTGATCTGTCCGACCGCCTTGTGGCAATATTCAACCACCTTTTGCAGCGGCTGAATCATTTCAGACTGAGCTACATGGCCATTTATTTGTGCCAGAAACGAGGCGGCTGCATGAAGCCTCCCCTCTGCCAGACAGTCCTGTAATTTCTTCTGGGCCTGCCGCTGAATCAGAGAAAGGATGTCAGCAGACTCAGGACTCATATTCCCGCAAAGTGAACTGTTTTGATAAATTCGAGCCGCCAGTTCAATCTGACCGGTTTTCAGTGCTTGTTTGATGCGGCCGGCGGCAGAGTCGTTTTGCAATTCGAGCATGTCCGCATTTTTCAGCATATTCTGAGCCTGTTGATCCTCTGACTCCGCCAGGATTTTTCGACCGGCTGACAGCCAGCCGTTTTGCATTTGCTCCTGAGCCTTTGCCAACTGCTCTGACCGCTGGCGGGAACCGGCACGCTCTGTTTCGATTTGAGAGGCAATCATCGACCGCAATTCCACAATCTCCGGCAGATTCCCCGCGAGTTTTTCCGCCCGCAGGCAATCATCCAGTGCCGGTGCCAGCCGCTGTGATGTCAGATGTCCCTGACCGCGGCGGATAAACGCCACCGACAGTTTTGTCAACAGTTTCTGGCCGGCGCGTTGCTCCTGAAGAGACGAATCTCTGAACAATTCAAAAGCTTCGTCCAGCCGACCATCCGCCAGAGCCACCTGAGCACGTTTTAATCGAAAATCAAGCACGAATTCTACTCCTGAGCATTTCGTCTCCGCTCCAACGTCGGAACCAAAGACAGATGTGGATTATACTCTATTCGACAACCAGACGCAAACATAAGAAGACTTTATCCGTCTGCTTCACTGTACTATCAAAGCATCAGTTTGAGACAATCACATCGGCATTATCTGCAGGCTTATCCTGCTGGAAGTACTCATCTACCTGTGAAATGAGCTGATCGGCGGAAACCTGATCGATGGGGATGGTTTGAACGAACTTGCTTTCGTGTGCCAGAACACGTTCGGCCACATCCAGACGCTTTTTGATTTGCCCCAGAAGCTTTTCGGTTTGTGCCAGCTTGCTGTTATCAACCTGAATCCCGGTGCCGACGGCCGAAGCCTTCAGCAGACGATACTGCCCTTCCAGGCTCTCAATACGCGAAGCAAGGATGCGTTTTTGCGACTTGGTCTTTTCCAAAAGCTGCACGGCCGCCCGTAATGACTTCTCACGGGTTTCATAGAGCTTGTGCTTGCTGGCAAAAACCAACTCGGCTTCTTTGTAATTTTCGAATTGTGCCGCCAGTTCATCGGCCACTTCCTGTTGACTGTATTTACGATTACCAAACGTGTAAGTCGCCTGCTGCTTGCCAAGAGCCGCCCGCAGTTTCTCAACCCGCTGCTTTTGCTGAGCAATGGCTGCCTCGCTTTGCTCGATTTCCTTTTTCAGAGCCGCGATTTCGACTTCCTCTTTGGCAATCAACTGGATGTTGGCATGGATTTCAGGTAGAATATCTTCCAGTAAATCCTGTGCGCGATGCAGTTCAAACTCGATGGGAACCGCGTCTTTGACCTTATTTTGGGTCATTTTTGCGGAACTGCGAACATAACTGGACAACTCGGTTCCAAATAACAAACCGCCAATTACCACAAATAACACCAGCCCGACAGCCCCTCTTTTGATCCATTTCTTAGTCATGATCTTTCTCCTATGAATGAAGTTCATCTTTCTTTTTTGAAACAACTCTCATAGGTATAGTCGCAGGCCGAATAACCGCATTTCACTGTTTTTGTGAAAAATCCCAGAAATGTAAGAAAAATACCCTACGGAATCTATAGGGTATTCATTGAAAATGCTTGTCAGAAACCGGTAAACTCACGCAAATTTCCAGACTCTCAGGCTAAAATCGGCACACCTAAACCACAGATACACCTGTAACCACTTACCCCAAAAGGCCTTGTAGAAGCCTTTAAAATGCAATGACTAAACAGTAATTGATAATAATTATGAACAATTAGCCTCCTGGTGTTGGGCTCGCAGCGTTCCAGTTTGAATAGTCTCGGCCGTAGGTGTTTTTGTTTTGTCTTTGGAGGCTATCTCCGTTGCCGTCCGGCGTGGTTGGCCAGGGCGATTCGTCGTCGTAGTCGATTTTTTCAATTGGAATCCAATACCGGTTTTGGCCGTATTCCTGATCGCCGGGGATTTGCAGTTCGATTTCTTCACCGCCGTTGTCAAGTTTGCCGTCGTAAGGGCCAAAGACCGTACAGGGAGCAGAACTGTACATCGCCGGTTTCTTTGCAACGAGGATATAGGTGTTGACCGGGATTGTTGTGTTCGCCGGGAATTCAAAGCCGGTTCCTTCCAGCCGCCATGGGAGGATTTCCGTGACAAAAGTGCCCGGCGAAGTTTCTGTGGTCACCTCAGACATCAGTGTGACCGGTGAGCCGGAGCGGTTATACAGTTCGACAAATTCATAATCGGTGCCGGTTGCCGGGTTGTAGTGAATCTCGGTGATCACAATGTCCGGAATCGCCGGGCCGCTGTTGATGGCACCTTGTGTTTGTGAAATCTGCCGCACAAAATCATAGCCACCGGACAGTTCGGCTTTTTCATAGCGTCCGAAGGTCACACCGGTCTCCGAGGCATCGAATTTCTGCTGAGTCTGGTAGTAACCGGTCACCTGGTCGTTTTGACCGGAATAGAGATAGACGGTTTCGCCGGCTTCACTGAGACCGAACGGGATGTTGCAGCCGGGAGCTGTTGGATTACCGAAAGTCTGGTCTTCAACGAAGACATAATAGTCCCCCGCTTCAATGACCGTGCCGTCAGGAATCCGGTATTTCATGATATTCGCATCACTCGAATCATTGTCGGTCAAAAACCAGCCGCCGATATTGATGTCCTGTGCGGTGGTGTTGTATAACTCAAGCCAGTCAGGGGCGGAACTGTGCGAATGGGCCAGCAGCTCATTGATAACAATGCTGCCGGCAGGCAGAACCGTTTCCGCGGCCGTACCGGGCGTACCGCCGGCATACAAACTCGACCGCCAGCCGGCCTTGGTGTCCCACAGATTTGGATCAGTCGCCGCGGCATCAACTATCGACAGCGAAAAACCCATCCCGTCAGTCAGTTCGTACCAACCGTCTTTATAAGAAAAGCTCTGAATGGTCGAACCGGTTAAGTCTTCGAGTTTGATCGATTCGCCTGAATTACTCAGATTTCCGGTATAGTTGCCAGCTGCGATAAGAACACCCGTTTCATTATACCGCTCGGCAAATGCCTCGACATTTTTACAAATAACAAGGTGTTGCCCCGGCTGAAGCTCTTGGCCAGCCGCCTGCGTTGTCACCACCGCCTGTAAATGACAGCCCCATACAACATCACTGCTGCTGTCGGACTGCTGATGGACTTCAACCGCCAGCACGTTATCACCATGGAGCAAATTATCCGACGGAATCACAAAAGGCCCTTCGACCACCGCATCCCCGACAACCCGGCTGGATAGAGAGCTGTGTGTCTGCCCTTCAGAAACGCCAAGGCGGAAAACCTCTTGGCCGTTTAAATAGAGCACCGCCCCATCATCCAGTATCGTTGTCAACTTCAGCTCAACAGACGCATAGTCAGACGGATCGGATGGAAAACTAAAATGCGTTCGGAAATAAAACGTCCTCGGCCCAAGCGTCAGGAGCGTATTCTTCGGCTCCGGCAAACCGGAAGGTTCAACATACAAAAGCCCCGACCCTGACGGCCAGCCTGCATCATTGTAGCCTGCCTGTCGCCAACTGGCACCCAAATCCGTATCAGTCTGATCATATTTCCACACATCCGTATAGCCCAGCAAGTCCAGTGTTTCTGAATGAGATGCAAGCGGGAAAGAATAGCTGACTCCATCAGTGAATCGAACTCCACCAAGTGCCAACGGCTCAGTCCCAACATTTGTCAGTTCAATATACTCAAAATCGTCATCCTCAAAGGCAGTCACGCCGTCCGGACTCGAAGGATGATACATCATTTCACTGATTCGCAGATACCGCTGCTGGTCGCTGGGGTTTTCGGCATAAGAAAACGTATCAATAATGCTATCATCAGCCGCCAAAAGATTGATGGTCTCTCCCCAGTTGGACAGATGGCCGTCGTAACCGCCAACAACGAAGAGACTCTCGCCGCCGGTCGGGCTTTCATTCCGCCTGAGGAAGGCTTTAACATTAGGACAGACATACAGACTGTTATTCGCCGCAATGACCGTCCCCGGCTTGAAGGTAAACTCCACGCCGCCGGACAATTTCCAGCCGGAAATATCAACGGCGTAACTGTTGGGATTTTCAAGCTCAATGTATTCGCAATCCTGCGGACTGATCGCCGGATCGCTGATAATATCCACATCAGGATTGACTTGGTAATCGCCAAAGACGATCGCCGGATTGCCAACCTGTGCTTCCGGCAGCAGACCTGTCCCCGACGGGCCATGCGTGACAAAAAGCATATTTCGCTTGGGAATCAGATAATTGTTGATCAGCATATCCATTTCCGCTTGGAAATAACGAAAACCGCCGAAGACAACGCCCCATTTGTCCTTATCGGCGTCCACTTCTGTACCGATTGCTGCAACGATTTCATTAATATAAGCTTCGATCTTTCGTTCGGCAGCCGGTGTGGCCGGTGACTGCAACTGTTCGTCCAAAACCGTTCGAAGCCGCCGCAGATACATCTGCCGCAGTGTCGCATCGGCCAAAACCGCTTCATCAAGCCGATGCCATGCACCATAGGCACTGGGATGTTCCTGCTCGCCGTAAAGCGGATGCGACATGCCGCTGTGTGTGCCGCTGAGGTTTTCATTTTGCCACCGCAGATAACCCCAGCCCAAATCCTGATCCCAAGGCAGGATATACCACTGCCCTGTGCCTTCGGTGTCACGATACATATAATAATTTTTCTCAAACCGATCCCAGCACTGATTGATGATATTGCCGCACATCACATTAATCACTTCGGGGATATTGATGTTATCAAACAAAAATTGAGTCCGATTGGCCGGCGTTAATATTCCGTCCACCAGGGTCTGAAGATCCGAATTGTCTTCCCACTTCCGTGTTTTCTTTTCAACGCCGTCCAGCGCGTCCGGATTGACGCCCGGCGACCAGGCGGGTCGATCTATTGAATTTGTCAGGTAATTGAATATCTTATAAAGCGCCCCATTAACAGGCAGGCCATTTCGTTTCAGATACTGTTTATCGACCTGCTCAACAAAATTGACCACACTGTGGAACTGGCCGTTCTGATAACACAACCACATATCCGATGTCGAATAGGGACTGCCGCTGTCCCGAAAAACATTCATGGACAATTGATTTCGAATAAATCCTTTATCAACACTCAAAGCATTGACATTGATCTCATCGAGTTTGTCCATCTCCGGCGAATAATAAAAGCGGTTTTCCTGGTGGAATTCAAATTTCAGACTCTGCTTGGGAAACTTTGATTTCACCGATGAAGCGCCGCGGATGCGGGTCGGAACATTATCATAAAAGCGTCCCTTGTAAAACACCGACGAACCGGTGTATTCCTTGGTGAAACCAGCGGGGTTATAGGTATACCAGGCCGGGTCTTCGACAAACCACCAGAACAACTCCATTTGCGTATCAACTGTATTGCCGTCAATGACAGTGCCCCGGTACTGCTCGGAAAACTGCGGCGATTTATAAAGCGGCAATCTCGACGTATTCGCCTGCGTATCAGACGCGGTAATATAATAGCGAACCATTTCCCGGCTGGAAGATGCTGACGCGGGAATCACCGCGGTGAAAATATTGTCATTTGCCGTCACATCACTGCCGGTTCCGTCATCGGTCATCAAAACAGTTGTTTCCGGGCCGTACATCACCCGGTAATGCAGGCTGACGCTGGACAGATTGACCGCAGCAGCGGTTTCCGTAACAGTCGCCGTAACCACCAGATCATCCGTATCAGTCGGCGTCTGCGGGGTATGCGAAACATGACTGATCACCGGACCAATTTCGGTTTCAGCAATTCCATTCTCAACTCCGGGAGTCGAAGCAGTGAAATATCCCTGCATGGACTCTTTATTCGGCGACAACCGGGTCGTTTGCAGTTCAAAATCCACATAAAAATCACTGTCTTCGGCGGTAATATTCATCGCCTGAACAGCAAAAAAATTGGTGCCAGATTGCAAAAGGCTGACATAATCCGACAGATTAATCTGCTCGGTCACCGCCGCGTCATGCGTCGCAGTGGCCGTACTGTTATAAGCGAGCGGGATCGGAGCGTTTCTGGAAGCGACTTCATGGCCATTCAGATAGGCCGTAAAACCATCATCATAGTTGATTTTCAGAATCAATCGCATGATATCTTCGGGCGACGAAATATTAAAAATCCGGCAGATGCGTAGTGAAGCATTGACATTCAGCATCTCAGAAGAAACATCCGTTCCCAAATCAAAACTAAGCGGCAGATTCCCCGCCCGCCAAGGTGACTGGCTATGTCCCAACATCGTCCAGAGCAAATCTTCCGGGTCAGCGGCTGTAGGAACTTTGTAGTATGCCAGTCCGCCGAACTCCAGCACAGTGTCAGTCTGCTGGGAAAGTCCGTAACTGATATCCCGGTATTGACGCGGATAATCATCGAATTCCTGAACGACCGTCCCGCCGTCATCCATGGTGAGTGCCAGGTACTCCCCGTCTGGATCGAGTACAAAATTGGTATGAAGCTGCCCGGCCGGGTCATCACGATCTTTATCGGAGGCAAACACGACAAGAAACTGACCGGCATCAAGCGTCATTTCGGGAAATGGCCATTTTGTCGGTTTATCCTTGTTATCCGTCAACGTCCATCCCGTCAGGTCAACGGCGTATGACAATGGATTATAGATTTCAATCCAATCCGAAGATTGGCCATCCTCATCCAGCAGCAAAGAGTCATTGGAAGCACAAAATTCCGTGATAATCGGCGTCGGCGTATCCATCATCCAGCGTTCCGCAATGACAATCAAATCCGCGAAGTTGACGCCTCCAAGACCATCCATATCCGCACAATCTTTCCGCCCCGTACAGCCGGAAGGCTCGAGCCACTGATCTGCGAAAACCATGAGATCCGACAAGTCAACTTTTAAATCACGATTCAGATCACCGTCAAAAAAGTTTCCATAACTGCCCGCTGCGCATATTAACAGGATTGTGATAAGTCCCAGTTGTTTCACAGTATCCCCCAAAACTATTTTCAATCAATTATCCAAGCAAGTTCACTTTTTTTGATACATTTAATCGCATTTCAACCAGCCTTTTTCAACTCTAAAATACTCACTCCGTTTCGATATCGACCGAAAGAATGCCGACGCAGGTATTATCGTGACGCGGCTTCATCACGATACGGATTTTATCCGTCTTGAGCGTTTGGGCCGGATGGACCGTATTGTAATCATCTGCCAGCGTGCTGTATTCATCGGTATTATAAATGGCAACCTCTTTCCAGCCGACAGTCGTCAGTGCTTCCAGATGCCACGAACCCGGCAACTGAACGCCGCCGTTGTCGTTATACCAGTACACGCCGACATTGCGAATCTGCTTGACTTTTCCAAGACCGATTTCGACCCACTGGGACTTACCCTTCTGCGGCCAACTGGTCCAGCGAGGAATTGAGGTATCAGCAGAAGATTTCGGCGATTGATCCATACGCACCGCATCGGTTGTATCGCCATCAAAGGTATGCGAAGCTGTAACGGAAGTAAATTTCATATTTGATGGATCACGCGGATCCGGTTTGGCTAACTCTTCTTTCGTACCGATCCAGGTCATCATTGAACTGCGATCCCGGTTACTCCAGGCAAAATACGGTATCAATTTCAATGTCGAATCCGAATATTTGCGTCCGGACAACTCTTTAGCTGGAATTGCTACTTGTGTTAAGCCCGTCAGAGCACCAGAATCGATCATTTGGGCTTCTGCGCCGGCTTGTGCCGCTGTCGGGTTCACATAAAAACGCTGAACCGCCCCGCCGTTATCGATGCCTTCAGCACAATACACCAGCGGGCCGCGGGAAAATGCCACACGGTCGTGGTTGGCCTCGACCTGCTCAATACAGGTATTGACTTTCACCGGCATCGGCAGATGCAGGCTGACGGTATCGCCGCGTTTCCATTGGCGTTCAATGACGGTAAATCCCTTTTCCACTGTCGGTTCGACGGTTTTTCCGTTCACCTTCAGTGTCCAGCCGAATGACGGCTGTGAATACGCATAGAGCTTGCCCGGCACAAGTTGATCAGAAGCCCAAGTGGGAATCCGAAGATACAGCTTAAACCGCTTCGTCTTTGCCGGATTAATATTAAAACCAATTTCACCGGAGTAGGGATAGTCGGTGGTCTGCTTAACATCAATCTTGGTACCACCCAAGTCAATCGAAGTCTGGCTGCCGCCATAAAGCGTACAGTAAATCTGTGAGCCGTCCGTAGCGTACATATAACCCGATACCTGCGGAATCAGGCGCGCAATATTGGACGGGCAGCAGGCGGTGCCGAACCACCCTGAACGGGGCCGATGATTATAGTCAGCCTCCAGCGGATTAGGATAAAAAAAGCTCCTGCCGTCGAGGCCTACGCCGGAGAGACAATTGTTCAGCAAGGCGATTTCCGCGACATCGACGTATTTCGCATCATGGTATTTCAGGAACATTCGCATATTGAAAAACACATTGCCGACCGCCGCACAGGTTTCCAGATAGGTGTGCTTATTGGGCAGTTCATAGCTGGGACCGAAACCTTCGATACCATGAACAGCACCCAGACCGCCGGTAATGTGCATTTTGGTATCGACGATATTGTGCCAGATGGAGTCCAGTGCCCTGGTGAAATCAGTTGTGCCCATTAAACTGTCGATTTCGGCCATCGCGGCATATTGATAGGTCGCACGAACCGCGTGCCCGACAGCCTCGGTCTGCTCGGCAGCGGGTGCGTGCTGCTGAGCATAGGTCGGCGAGTTGGTGCCGCGACCATCAGGGATAAATGATACGCCGCGAATATCTAAAAATCGCTTGGCCATATCCCGATAGAGTGCTTTACCGGTATAGTTATAAAGTTTCATCAGGCCTAATTCGATTTCCTGATGACCCGGTGCCTGATTGACGGGCTTGCCGTCATTGTAGTCAGAGTCGCCTTCAAAAAAGACTTTGTTCACATGGCGAGCGTGTTTTTCAGCGACATCAAGCAGCTTCGTCTTGCCGGTTGCCTGTGCGTAGGCCACCGCGGCTTCATACAGATGGCCCATGTTATATAACTCATGGCTGTGGATAACATAACTGTACGGCCGCGTTCCCATTTCATTGACTCTCGGATTTCCGCAGATATGTGAGATATACAGATAGCCGTCATCTTTCTGTGCTCGTGCAATGACATCAATAATCCGATCCATCAGCGATTCAATTCCCGGATTCGGCTCGGACTGAATCATCAGTGCGCCGCCTTCCATAACCTTATAAAGATCGGAAGTATTGAACCGATGCGAGGCCGGCTTGGGACCGCCGTTATTTTCGAGATACTCGGCACACATACGAAGCCGTTTCTGGGCCACTTCCGTCTGCTTAAATGCATGGGGCAGCGTTTCATTGACCAGCAGCTTAATCCGCGGCCGCCAGATCGTATCATCCATTGTCACCTGATGGAACGGAACCATCTTCACGGTTCTGGATTGTTCAGCCGCCGCAATGGTGTGTGCCGAGAGCAACAAAACCGTCAGCATAAAAAGATTTTTTACGGTCAGATTACAATTAAACACAACGCAATCCTTTCTGTAACAAAATTCCATAAAACTCACCTTAGTACTATTGTCTAAAAGCAACAAAAGACGATATACAAGGATTAGATTTCCAAATCCCTATGAATAGAAACCACCCTGCATAGTACTATGAGAATTATTCTGGATTCTGGACGGTATTTTTTCCACCAAACGCTGACTATCCCAGAAAATAAAACATACAACGTGTCATCCAGACTTATTTTGCCATGAATAATTAGACATAAGTTGTTTCGATAAAGAACGTTATAGTGAATATCACAATGCCGTTTTCTTTCCTACAGCAATATTACTTACAGATCTTGAATTATAATTCAGATCAAAAGTTGAAACACAGTTATCTGATGGCTCAATCTCAAATAAACCTCTCCTAAATATTCAATGTCAATCGTTTACCACAGGAAGCATCGCCACCCAGCGGCTGTCATCACCTCGATTGGCACGGGTGTACCAGGGAACCAGCGGCAAATCTTTCGGCTTGCCGTCAACCTGCCCGGGGACATGGAGAACATGAACGCCTCCCAGTAAATCACTTCGCCATTCAGCTCTAACTTTGGTTGAACCACCCTGCGGCTTAAGCGATACTTTCGCCTGCTCAACCGGGAAATCCACATCCGGCTTTTCAAGACAATAAACCAGCGGACCCCGGGCAAATGCGACCAGACCTTCCTGAGCCTTGATTCGCGGATCGGGCACGATCATCCGAACGGGCATCGGCAATGTCAGCTTAACAGTATCGCCTGTTTTCCACTGCTGATCGGCCACATAATAGTCGCCGCCCTTAGCAATCGAGGCCTTACTGCCGCCGGCAACAACTTCGGCATTACTGCACCAGCCTGGAATCCGCAAACGCAGTTTGAAGTGAGCCGGCTTGTCACCTTCATAACGAATCAGCACATTCCCATCGTGCGGATAGTCCGTCTCAACCGCCAGTTTAACCTGACGGCCGTCGGCCAGTGTGTGATTAACCGTCGCCGAGGTATAAAGATTCATAAACAACCCATCATCATCCGACGAGAAAATGTACTCGGGCATCCCCCCGAAGAAACGCCATCCGTTCGGCATACAGCAGGCCGTCGTATGGATTTTCGGCAGCCGGCATCGTCCCGTCATCGGCTTATAATCATGGTCACTCATCCCTGAAAGGTCACCGGTCACATTGATCGGGTTATAATAAAAATTCGCCATGTTATCCAGCGCGAACCCGCCCAGGTACTGGTTGTAAAGTGCCTTTTCGATCACATCAAAGCATTCGCTGCGGCCGGTAATCCCGTGCATCCGCCAACTGAACATAATCATCGACACGCACGCACAGGTCTCGGCCATATGCTTGCGTTTACTATAAGCGCCGGGCACCAGCTGCAGCGTAAACGCCTTTTTATTGAAATGCTCGCCGCGAGGACCGATGGCGCCGGTCAAATACATGCGAGAATCCACAATTTCCCGCCACAACTCGGGCAGATGGTCAATCATGTCCTGTCGGCCGTTTTCAAGATAAACCCCGGCCATACCCGCCAGCAGATACCCCATCCGCACGGCATGATCGCCGCAGCCGGCGCGAGTATCGGCAATGGTCGGCCCAATCTTGCTCAGCTTTTGCGCAAGAGTGGCGGCAAAATCAATATATTCCTCGCTGCCGACTTCACGCCCGAGACGCAGGAACCCCAACTCATATTCCGGATGCTCGCAGGTTCCGTCATAATAACTGTTGCCCTTTTTGTACTCGGCAATCAAATAATCCGCCCAAAGACAAGCGGCATCCAGCATTTCCGGACTTCTGGTCGCACGGTGATGAGCCACCGCCGCCTCAAAGAAATGTCCCGCAATATAAAGATCATGCTTGACACCCCGGTCGAAACGCTTTTTAGGCGGCACCTGGGTATTGATATAGCCGTCGGGCTTCTGGCACATGAGGATGTAACCGGTAATTCGATCGATTTCGGCACGAACCCTGGAATCTTTTGTCCGGGCATAGACATAACAGGCACCTTCGAGCCATTTATAGAGATCGGAATCGGCCGCCAGACGATTGCAGACCTTCGGCGGTTCTTTACCGTTAGCTCTCGCCTCAAAACCTGCCGAAATCGGGCTTTTCGCTCCCGCCAGAACGCTGTCCAAGTTCTGGTCGATCCGATTTCCCAAAAATCCGGAAATTTGCACATCATTCATAGGCACCGGTCGGCATTTTGCCCGCTCAGCAGGCCACCGAACAACCATATTTTGATGAGGTTCCGCACCGGCCGCTTCCGATACCAAAAGCGTCCCCAGAATCACCGCTAAAATCACCTGCATTGCAGCTCGATACAGTTTCACATTTCCGACACAAAATCCCATCCGTTTCATTTCCAAATCCCTTATCTTTTCTTATTTCTAATTTTGTCCATCATATGAACATTTACACTAATTACAATCCGGAATTAAATTACAATTCTGCCAGCTTTCACACAGCATCGCCAGATCTTCCAGGTTAACGATACAATCCCGGTTAATATCCGAAGGCGGGTATTCCAGGCACACTGTCTCACCGGGAAGGACTTCCTGAACACGCTTCAGCGTGGGTGACGAAACAAGCAATGCCCCGTCCACATAGACCTTCAGACCGCTGCCCAGACCATACTTACTGCCGTCGCGGTCCCAGACAATCGTCAGAATCCGTCCATGATAGAGTACATTATCCAGACAGAACCAGTCCCACTGGTCTGTCGGCAGCAACGGATCCACCTCCACCATCGCATCGGCCCGCGGTCGAAAACCCACCAGATCACTGATGATAATATCGCAATACGTCGAGTGGTTATACGCATAGCCCCGCGGCGTATCGGGAGCGCCCCGCTGTGTCCAGTGGCCGCTGTCAGCACCGCCGGAAGCCGACGATTCATCAATATAAGTATGAATCCGTGTTTCACCGTCGCGGGTAATGGTTTCGCGATGACTGTTCGTATAGATTTCAATCTGTTCATAGAAATCGGTCAGGTCGACATAATTTTGCTCATAGCCGCGAAGCAGATTGGCCATACCCTTCAGCGTAATCGAAGTCGCATACGGCCAGACGGGGCCGTCCCACTGACAGCATCTGCCGATCGCGCCGGGATTATAACCGTCTTCGTCGTGGGCACCGCTGGCCAGGCCGTACGGCGTGGTGAAGCTGTCCAGGTGACTCCAGGCTAGATCATAATCGACTTCTCCGCCGTCATCGGGAATATTGAAATACCACGGCGTAAACCCGTGTTCCTCGCGTTTGTCCTGCAAAGAGCTGTCGGCGGGAAAATCACCATAACCAACCTTGAAAAACTCATCCGCCGGATCCCACAAATGCGTCAGCATCGCCTGCTTAATACCGTCAGCCGTTGTGTCAAACTGTCTGGCCTTGACCAGATACGCGCCGGCATTGTCCTTATCATAACCGGCAAGAATTCGGAACATCTCCGCAATCGCCCGCGTATCGCCAACCATACAGGAATTGAGCGTCGCGCGTTTACCGCTGCCGGCATAGCTGTTTTCCATCCCGTCACGGTCGTCATGCTGCCAGAACAAACCGTCGTGGGCATCCAGATAGGCGACTTGCCTTTCACCGCCGGGCACCGTATTGCTGACCCATCCGTAATAATTCGTCTCCAGGTTCAGTCGATTTGACGTATTGGTCAGAAGCTCGGCAACAAGCCCGGCATCCGGACGTACCTTATGTCTCGCATAGACCGCATCCGCCAGCCAGCAAGTATAACGCCGCGGATTGGCCGCCGAATGAACCATCCAGTAACGTTCGTAATCGTTCATTAACTGAACATCATGAATCCAGCGCCCTTCGTAAATATGGTGAGACACCGGACAGGCCACCGTATTGGTCGAATCCGCATGGCCGACCGGGTCGATAAACTCAGTAACCACCAGGTTCGGCGCTTCCGTTGAACCGATATTCTTGATATGCTTGCGATAGGTCCACCAGCGGTAATAATAGGTCCGCACAAAATCCGCATCGGGCGCATCAAACAGGGGAATATTTTCCTTGAGATAGTCAAATGCGTCGGAGTGGCCGTTTTGGTCAAAGTCAGCATTTTTGATAAATTGGCCGCCATAGACCCCGTTATTAACCTGCGAGACTTCTTCATCCGTTGCCACTTGGAAGAACCAGCGGTCTTCAGCATTGAACTCGTTCACAAAGGTTTCAATCAGATTGGGATCCAGCAGCATTGGAGACGCTTTTTCAACATCCTGATACGTCTGGAATGTCCAGATGCGTCCTTCAACAACCGACGGCGATGTCGGATGGTCATCGACAACATAATCAACCCGCCAGAAGTAATAGGAATCAATCGCCACTGGCCCGGAAAACACGGAAGTCATGGTCGCGGGAACAATGGACAACAGTTCGGAACTGCCGGGGCCTGCGTCCGTAACCGCCTGCAGACTCCTGCCGAGATACACACGATATTCAAGAATATCATCTTCCGGCGACGCTGGAGCCCTCCATTGCAATTCAACGCCTTCCGCCGGAATGGAACCGGCACCATTCAGCGGTAGCGGATTCGAAACCGTTGATTCAAATGACAGTGAGAAATTATCGAAGACAGCGCTGCCCTCATTATCGGAAAATGTCGCCTGGCATATCCCCACCTGAACCGTCTCGGGCATATCAGCCCGCGTTTGGGTTCCCAGCAGCATCCAGTCGTCTGTCTCATGTTCTTTGATATAGATTTCAAAAACGTCGCCTATCCGGACCAGCCGCAGATAGGGCCAAAGACTTCCACCGCTGCCAAAACTGCTGGAGCCGCCGTTATCCGTCGAGCGTCCTCTCGTATATCCGCCATAGGCAAAATGACGCAGCATGATATAATCCTCACCCTCCGGCGCCCCCGGCACGCGGACCATCAAACCCATATCATGATATTGCGGATCATTGGCGCTGACGACCTGCACCTGGGCGGAAAAATCCCCGGTGATATTTTTATAAATCAGCAAACCGTCCGCATCCGTTCTTTCCCAGTTGCCGTTCGTCGAGATCATTGACAATCCCCCGTCGGTCACGGTAACCGCCGCCACCGAACAATCACCGGATACACCATCTTCGCCGTTATAAATCAGTCCGTCCCAGATCGTTCCGGCTGTTCCCTCTGCCACATAATTATGAGCAGTATCAAAATTGTCCGTCACTGTTGACGCCGGACTGTTTGAAAATATCACTGCTAACAGGATACACCCAATGAAATGTCTTTTCATAATGTTCCCCAGAAATCTTCTCAATTCATATTTAGAATAATGATGATGGTAAAAGAAATATCTTATTGTCGCGCTGAGAAGAAAAACATAATTCTGTCGAAACATCAGTCCCCTGTTTAGAAGCTGTTTCAAAACTTCTTTTGGAGTTGCAGCGCGGCATTTTTTCGCCTGATAAGGCGTTGTAAAGGGGCCATAGTCGAAACTATTGCCGCTTTTTCGCAACGCTGTCAGGCGGTAAAAGGACCGTTGCAAGCCAAAATTGAGTTTTGAAATGGCTTCTAAGCACATTTTAACTGCCCCCCGGCATACACTGTTTTAATATTCATCCTAAAACACAGGCCAAGGGGCTGCCCCGAAAAAGCAGGACAGCCCCTCGTTTTTTACCACACACGAAACAATTTAGTATTTACTCACTGCAGGCGGATTCCGGATAAAGATTGCAATCCAGCCACGAACCGGCCATAATAGCAAAGTCTGCCAGATTTACTCTACAGTCACCATCAAGGTCATTTTCGACATCGCCCAGGCAAACCGAAGCACCTGGTTTATCCGTTGTGTACTCAGCAGCAATCTGAATATCTGTCAGAGCATAGTTATAGATTCGGACTTCATCGATATCACCGGGGAAAAACTCAATTCCCGGTCTCGTACAACCGATAGCAAAATTACTCAAATCCGGAACTTCGTGCACACCCACGGTATCGCTGCCAATGGACTTTCCATCGTAATACAGGGTTCGGTCAGTCCCATCACACGTGGCAGCCACATAATGCCATTCGTTGAGACCATTTTCCAGATCGGTATCTGCATTATAGTCATCGCCCCACCAGTAGTTAAACAGGTCGTCGCCGTTGTCAATCTTCATCGCATTCACTTGTCGGCTGTCACCATAAGAACCCCAACCAATAATACCCTTATCATTAAGAGTACTGCTTACGCGAATCCAGGCGGAAATTGTATAGGACTCATTACCCACCGGAATATCATTGGCATCGCCGCTGCCGTCCAGCGTCAGCATGTCGCCGTCACCGTCAAAACTCATCGCGCCGCCAACCTGGCCGTCAACGATCCAGTTCGGATCTCCGTTAAAGACTGTGCCAATAGCATTCTCAGAATCAACTGCAGCCGTACCAGCACCTTCCTCGAAGGACCAGTGAGCCACCAGTATCCTAACGGTTAAACGACCTGTATCCGAAGGAGTTGAACCTGCCGAATTGGTTGCCACACAATGATAATCGCCGATATCGCCGGCCTGTGCATCCAGAACCGTCAAGGTATCTGTCGCGGTACCGGTGAAGTCGTCACCATCGGCCAGCATCTGGTCATCTTTGTACCATTGATAGCTTGCACCGGAAACATCTGTCAGTGCAACGGTAAAGACAGGGGCAGAACCGGCATCGACCAACTGATCAGCTGGGTGTTCGCTAAAGAACGGAACCGACGGAATCGTGGTAAACGACCACAGGTCACCGGGGTGGGCAATGGAGTCAAGCCCGTTCGGCTCATAGGCATCAACGTACCAGTAGTAGGTGACATCGTTATCCATGTCACCGGAGACCAGCGAATGCAGTGCCGGGTCAACCGTCAGAACATTCAGTCCGTCAACGATCTTTTCCATGTCGCCGCCCGTGACTTCATTGGGATCGGTACCGAACCAGACATCATATTTTGTGGGCACGTAGTCATCCGGCGCTTCCCAGACGAGGAAGCTGTCAATGGCAACACCGTCTTTACCGTTTGCCGGTGTCGGATTCTTTGCCTTAAGACTTGCAGGAATCACAGCGGCAATGTTATCGACCTGGTAAAATCCGGATTGAATAGCGGCACCATTCGGCGGCGTTTGGAGCATCAGGAAAAGGTTATCCGTGGCGTTGGCCGCAGATATATCGAGTAGGGCCTGTACCGCTACGGCATTGCCGGCATCCGCGGGATGAGCAGGTAAATGGACAATCACTGAGTCAATCAGCACTTCGTCCGTAGCCGCGTCCGGCAGATAGCCGCTCGAACCATCAGCGCCGGCATATGTGGCTGACTGGTACACCGACACGATCACCGCGATATCCTCGGTGCCGCTTCCGTCAGTAGGCCGCCCCATCTCGAAATCGATTTGCAGGGCGGCATCCCCGGCGTCTTTCGTGGCGATATTCTGGTAAATATACGCATGCTCGCCGCTGTCACCGAGTCGATCCGCTGCTGAAGAGGCCATCAGCGCAAACGCACCACCTGCGCCAAACGCATCGTTTCGAGTGGCGTGCATGGCGGAACGGTAGGTCCTGGTGTCATCAAACCAACCCGCTACGTCATCCACATCGCCAGATGCAGGGGCACCCGTCTCAAAATCCCCGTTGACCACCGTAATAGCGGCCTGCGACAGACCCGCAGTGACCAGCAGCAGTAAAACAAAAAGATTCACATATTTCATTGCTTCACCCTTTCTAATAATAACATTCTCAATCATTTAATTCCCATTCAACATACACTTTATCTCATTACTCAAAATTTTGTCATTCCCCTTTCTTGCCCCTCTCACCAAGCCCCAAACACATCTTAAAAAGCCCGTAAGGGCCATGACTTCGGGAAAAGCCGTACCCCGGTGTCATGACCCTCCAAAACATTCTCACTTATTTACGTCGCCGCAGCAGCCCCAGGCCGCCGATGCCCAGCAGAACCATTGTTGCCGGTTCCGGGACAATCGCAGCGGAAATGTTATCCACTTGGAAAAACGACGGGGAACTCGCTCCCGTTTGGAGCATGAGGAACAAGTTGTCAGTGGTGTTCGCCGAAGCCAGGTCGAGCAATGCCTGAACCGACACGGCATTGCCGGTGCCGGCGCCCTGCCCGGCCAGCGTAATCGTCGCCGAATCAATCAACACTTCGTCCGTGGCGGCGTCCGGCAGATAGCCAGCAGAACCTTCGATGCCGACAAATGTAGCCGACTGGTACAATGAGACGACCACTTGGATATCCTGGGTGCCGTCACCGTCAGTGGGTCGGCCCATATCGAAGTTGACTGCCATCTGGGCATCCCCGGCCTCCAGCGTACCGATGTTCTGATAAATGTAGGCATGCTCACCGCTGTCACCAATTCGATCTGGAGCTGAAGAGGCAAACAGCACGAACGCAGTACCGGCGTCAAATGCATCGTTTCGAGTAGCGTGCATGGCGGAACGGTAGGTCCTGGTGTCATCAAACCAACCCACCACGTCATCCTGGTCAGAACCGGCCGCAGGGGCACCCGGACCGTCAAAATCCCCATTGACCACGCTAATGGCGGCCGTCGCCGAGCCGGCGGTCATCACAATAATCGCTAACATCAGAACCGACAACATTTGTAACGTTTGCTTTTTCATCTTTCTTAGTTTCATCAATCCACACCTCCAAAAAACTTTTAATACTTCTATTCAACTACCGCATACTTCAATATCACCCATGAGTGTTTTTCAAAACCTTACTTGTACTATCTCGCTCTAATACTACAGCATCTTGAAATCCAGCACCCTATCTGCGCGCACCGCCCCTGTTGTAAGTCAAAATATTTTTTCTGCCGATGAAATCGACAGCTTAACGGCTGCGTTTATAGGCCAGGGTATTCAGCATATAATCCATATCAGCATTCCGATTCGGCGACCGATGATTAATCGTCCGGTCGGGGATATTGCCGCCCTTGATCGGACTATTCTGCAGCCACTCAGTCGTGCGGCTGTCTCGCCATTTGTATTTTTCCACATGGCCGTCCGCAAATGCCAGCGTCGCTCCCTTTGTATGCCAGGCCGCCACCGGATCATACCATCGCTCATTAGGAATGTCGATAATCCAGGAACCGGCGTTCCAGCCAAATTCCTCATCCGTTTCTTCCACTCCGATGTATTTGGCGCTGGGAACTTTCAAATCGGTCATCTTCCGGATATAATGGTCTGATGTAACATACCCTCTCCAGCCCGACATAATACTGCCCACCAGCGAATAACTCCGATAGCCGACCCCCCTTTTGGTATCCCGTTTATCGCCCGGGCAGTGATAGGTTTTTTCTTCTTCGATATAGGGCCAGAGCCTGCCGCCCTTGATGCCGTTGATTTCGTATTCCGTTGTAGGCCCTTCGTCCGGATACTTAACCGGATTGCCGTCATTGTCAGTCGGACAGCCAACCCAATCGCGTCTTTTATTATTGGCAATTTGATCCGGCGTATGCCATGCATCCGCCGTCACCAGGTGCCCGCTGTTATCTTCCTGGTACATATAAAAAGCCTGCGCAATACCCCGCAGATTTGCGCCGCAGGGAATCTGCGTTGCCAGTTCCTTGGCCTTACTTAACGCCGGCATCACAATCGCCATCAGCAAGGCAATAATAGCGATCACCACCAATAATTCGATCAGCGTAAAACCGTGTTGAGCTTTCTGGCAATAAAATTTATTCTCTTTCATCGTACCAACCTTTTCACTAAAACCATATTATCGACATACAGCTCCGGCCTGCCGTCCTGGCAATAACCGGGAGATAAATTACTCAACCGAAATCATCGGTTCGGCAAAGATGCACCAGTCACAGTTAGTGGACCGGCTTTTTTCCTGGGTGTCAGTGGCAAGAATGTCGGGATCGCCGCCGTCAGTAGCGATCAGTGTCAGGAACCGGTCGCTTTGACGCAGCCGGATTTCAATAGTATCACACAGCCCCTTTATGTTGACGTTACGATTCTGATAGCAAACCTTTCCGTCCAGCAAAACCCAGAAGTCTGCGTTACTGTCTTTCGGCGCCGTTTCATCAATACCGATCTTTGAACGGAAGATCAGTTCACTATCGACCGGCACACGACTGCGGAGTTGTTGAAGATCAAACGTCACGCCAATGTTGGCATGCATAAACAAGCCGGGATTGCCCGGACGCCCGTATTGGACGCCATCCAGAAGCATTGCCTCCGGATCAAGTGTCTCGGCCATATTCATCGTCAGATCCGAACAGAACAGACCGTTGGTCGGCGGGCATTCTTCAAAAAGATGCCCCTGCGTCGTCACGGTCTGGGTCTGAGCACCGTTCGGAATGAAAATACCATCCACGAACGTGTTCCATTTTACCGGGACATACGTATTAGCCACCTCGCGGTCTTTATGCAGCCGCTGCACCTGACGTCCCGTACGCGGATCGATAGAGGTGGCAAAACCCTGTCTTGAAATCCCGTCACCACCGGTTGCCAGGTTCACCAGATCAAACGACTCACCCCGCCAGATGTGCTTATCCTTCGAAGAAATATGCCGAACAAATATCTTAGGCTCAACGCGAATATCCTGAATATCATCCGCATCAGAATCAACACGAACCGCCTGACCCTTGCTCACTTCACGGGCAGATTGACTGCCGCCGTCAATGCCGGCTGTCATAGAAGCACGCCCTTTGAACATGTGCAGGTCACTGGTTCCGTCAAAATCCACCTTAACGCCAAATTCAGTGCCGATGTCCACAATGCTGGAACAGGGAGTATTGACGGTAAACCCGCTGGCCTCGGAAGGCACGGTCGCATACAACCGGCCGTAACTGAGGTACATACTCTCAAAGCTCTTGAGGTCAAATTCCGCCGGCCCTTCAATAATCACTTCCGCACCCGTATAGAACTCAATCTTGACACAGCCTTTCAGTAAGTGTCGGGAACCGTCATAATTATTCAAATGGTCGCCAACATTTGCCGGTAAATCAGGACTTGCCCATCTTGCCCCCACCGCATCAGTTATCTGCGCAACCATCTCGCGTGTCTGAGCGGGAGGAATAATTTTCACATAGGTAATGATCAGCAGCATTGCCGCAATCGATACAATCGCCGCTGTCAAACTGAACTTATTCACTTTATACACTGTTTTCTCACGTACAACCTTTTGGATCAACTCTCGTTCAGGCAATTCTTCCGGAATGACAATCGTTGGGGCCGTTTTTTCATCTTCGGCCATCGCCCTTAAAGTTGACTCCAGCGACTCAGCGGAAGGATGATCAGTACCGCCAGGCGACCTGCCCATCGCTTCAGAAACCATCCCCAGCTTAAAATACGCATTATCCATTAAAAATTCTGTGCAGTAATCGACAGCCTCTTTGCCGGTTGAGGCAAAGTCACGAATCTCCTGCATTTCAGTCTCATCCGCAACGCCTTCACACAAACGCAGAAGCAGTTGGCTGATACGGAATAGCTGTTTCTCGTCAAACGTCATCACAGCACCCCCCACTCAACCAGCGTCCTGCGAACACACCGGTAAATCAAATTATGAATACGCCCAAACTGTCGGTAAAAATATTTGTCACTTTTCTCAGAGGAACGGGCAATATCGCTGATGGTCCGGTTGGATTCATAACGCATCTTCAGAAGTTTTTTGTCATTGGCTTCCAGCTTTTTTGAACACTCCCGAAGCGCAGTGAGCCGGTCTTCCTGGTTGTCATATTGTTCCATCGCCGAATCGACAAACTGCTCAAAAAGCTTTTCATCCGACCAAATCGTGTATTTGCTTTTCTTGCGGTAGTAATACTTTGTATTCAGGTAGGCAATTCTCGACCCCCACGCACCAAAATTCGTCCCCGGCTCAAACTCTTCATACTTCCGCCACATCGTCGCAATGGTTTCCTGCATGATATCATCCGCATCCGCATAATTCGGCACAAGAACCGCGATATACGCCCTGATTTTGTACTGATGTTCCATCAGGAGACGGAGAAATTCCTCCGTGCGGATGCTGTTATTATCTTGTTCCGGATTTATGGACATTAGAATTCGCCATCTTAAAACCTGTTATTTTTGATGCCTGACTACCTTAATACGACAGCAAAAACTCGTTTTCCCGCACTTTTTGAAAAAAGTTTTATAAAATCAGGCAGACGCTCTACTATAAAAAAGCACAAAAATATCACATTTTCAAGATACAACGATCCGAGTTACTGTGTTTATTGAGCAGCAAAACACCGTTTTCACCACAAACTTAGAAGAATCAACACAGCACGTACAGTCGATACAGAATATTATTTATCGAAAACTAAGGTTTATGTATACCATTGATCAATATCGGTGATTCCACTTAATGGGGGGAGTATTAAGGCATGGAATGCCAATGGCAATATCAGCCTTATCGAGCATTCGCAACTGTTATCTGGGCAATTCCACTTCTCTGGGGCCAAAATTCTTGTGCCATCTCAGCATCCACAGCTTTTCCAGCTTCACCTTTTCCGTACTGCCGTCCACAAACCCGATGTTGACTCCCATGCTGTGCCGGTCGAGACAGAACCGTTTCATAAAGGCAGCCGGCGAATGTTCCAGGGACAACATATCAGATTCAAGCTCCCAAGCCTGCGGAACCAGGCTTTCAGCATACGGCCATGAACCCACCCACGCCGCGTCACTAAAGACCGGCACCCGGCCGTTCGCTTCTGTAAAGCGGGCAAAAAAGTTGTTTTGATCGGCTTCGGCAATGTTGGGCGGCTGCGACCAACTGCCCTTCGGTGTCAGCCACATATTCATCCCGAAACTGCCTTCCGTCCCCACAAACTCCCAGGTATATAACGCACTGCCGGAACCGGACGTTCTCGGATCAGGATCTTTGGTGACCGGACATCGCAGCACTTCCATTGTGCCGGAACTGTCGCCGGCGTTCACATTCGATTTGTCCGCGAATTCACTGGCATTCAGATAAGGAGCGATTTTGTAGTACCAATATTCATATTTCGCGTCAATCACAGGAAACAAAAGTCCCTCATGGTCATCGGCATACAAGCGAGTTCCCAGGGTAAGCTGACGGACACGTGTCGCACAGACCATCGCCCTGGCCTGATTCTTCACTTTCTTCAATGCCGGCATAATGATCGCCATCAACAAAGCGATAATCGCAATAACCACCAGCAGTTCAATAAGCGTAAACCCTGATTTTGAATAACGTGTTGCTGCCTTTCTTTGATGTCCAGAAGAATTCATATTTATTGCTATGATTTTCATTGAACTTCCTCTTATCTTAGCTTCAAACAAACCAATAACCATTGAAGGCATCAACACTAATGGCCCAACCCGATAAACCGAATCGAACCGCGGATTTTGTCACCCGGCTTTAGGGGTTTATCTTCGAGAGCCGCATGTCCGCGGAAAAACCGTTCAGAACCGGGGTTATTGTATTCAGCGATCAGCATCCGCGTTGTATCCCCGTCAACCCAGCAGCGAACATGTTGACTGCCGTCCGATACAACTATCGGTCCTTCAGTTTTGGTGTTTTTTAGATAAGCATGAATAATGTTTTCTTTCGTTGAACGAAAATCATTGGTTCCCAGTTCATTCGTATCATGCCGCCAGGGATAATCCGGCTCAGCAACCGGGCCGGCAGTGCCGGAAAATTCAGCCCCGACAAACGCATTGGCGACACCTTCCAAACGGGCAATATGATCTGCGGGATAAACGCTCCACATCCCCTTTCGCTTCCAGTGCAGTTGATTGAAGCTGCCGGGAAAAGTCATAACCATCCCGTATTGGCGAGGATTAACAGCAGCGGTCAACTCATACTCATAATTAATAACCACCCCCCCGCTCGCATCAACTGTCAGGGCATAGCCGCCTTTGGCAATGTCATAGACATCAGTAACGCTAATCACTGCAGCAGTATCTTTCTGCGTCAGCGACACACTTTCAACCTTTCGGCCGGAACGGATGGACGTATCCGAAGAAACAGGTTTCATCTGTTTTGTCATTTGCGTATCACCGGCACTGTTCAGCGCCAGAATCATTAATTCCGGACCCGCACCAAGAACAGTACTGCCGGTCTTGGTCATCCCGGAAATCTGGCCTGCATGCTTATCAAATGTTACGACAAAATCGCCGGCTGTAACGATGATCTGGTTATCATTGGATTGAACATCAACCTTATCAGTGCCCGTTTTTACAATCCGGTTTTGTATTAATTCCGGTTTGCCAATCGGCAGGCAATACTCATCAACAAGAAAGCCCAATGGTGAATGGAACTGCAGATGAATTGTCTTTCCCTCTAAATCAGACACATCTGTACGGATTGCCATTTTCCCCTTGGTTCGCGGAGCAATATCAGCAATCGCCTTGCCTTCGTTGTCGCCGATCTTCCAGCGAATGTCTAACTCACTGATATTCGTGAAGTTGTGGCGGTTTTCCAGCGGAATCATAAGGGTTGTGCCGGCTCCGGGAACATCGATAGTATCAACACTGATCCGGACAGGCGAATAGACCTTCTTGGCATGCCAGTGTTCGGGTTTGCGGCGGCGCCAGCCGTCAATCGGTCCCCAGGTACCATAGCCCACGGTATGCCCGCTCGGAAGATGAAACGTGTCATCCACGCCGGACCAGAGCGCGCCGCCCAATATGGCTTTAGTTGCGTACATCTTATCCCACATCGTCTTAAAACCACGTCCCCAAGCATCCCGCAAGCCCGGATCGGTCCACAACTCATAGCGGTTGTAGGCATCCAGGTGACAATATTCGCCGAACCACATGGGACGTTTGGAATCTGAAAAATTCTTTGCGCCATTGGGGCCGGGATAGTGATGATTTGCGATATCCGTCGAACTGCCGTTATTGTTCCACTGGCCGGCTGATTGGTCGTGGAACGTAAAGGGCCGGCTTGGATCATACTCACGAGCCGTGTCATAGGAATGCTGGAAATTGGGGCCCCAGGCTGACTCATTGGCAAGGGACCAGAAGATGATGCTCGGATGGCTGCGGTCGCGTTCGATCATCTCAAGGGCGCTTCGGACAATAATCTCCCGGTAGTGTTCACTTTGAGGATTCCATTTTTTCCATATCCCGTTGGCGCCGTGGCCCACCCAGCAAATCGCGGCCTCTTCTTCAACAAAAACACCCAATTCGTCACACAAATCGATAAACTCCTCAGCAGGCGGATAATGAGATGTGCGGATGAGATTGCAGTTCGCCTCACGGAATAGTTCAACATCAGCTCGCCATTGATCCATCGTCAGGCTGCGCCCACGTTTTGGATGCACCTCATGGCGATTGCTGGCCCGAAGCTTCACCGGATAGTTATTGACAAACAGCTCGTTACCCCGCACCTCAACCTGCCTGAAACCAAAACGTCGTTCAATTGTCTGGAAAGTCTTAAATCCTTTCGTGATTTTACATTGAAGCACATACAGGTTCGGATGCTCATTGTCCCACTTATCCGGAGAATCAACTTCAATTTCAATGTTTTCATTCAGCCATTGACCAGCATCAAGGTTCGGTAATTCAAAATGTTTTCTTTTAAGCTTGACAGTTTTCCGGCTCGGCCATTTCATCAGGGAAAATTTCAGTTTGGCTCCCTCCAGTACCGAATCGGTTTGGTTATTAATCTTCATCGCAATCTGCATCGTCGCATCATCAAATTCCTTGTCGAATTCTGTTGTTACATGATACGATTGGACATTCACCGGTGGGACAGCAAACAGGGTAACCTTGCGGACAATGCCGCCCAGTGGATGAACCGCGTATTGTGATGCACTGCCGAGAATATCCGACAGCGATTCGCTGGTCACCGCTACTGCTAAGGTATTTTCAGCCCCAAATTGGACTGCGTCGGTAATGTCAATCTCGAATGGTGTAAAACCGCCTTCATGAGAACCAACCCGCTTACCGTTTACATAGACATCGGCCATGCTGAAGACCGCATCAAAGCGAAGCTTGACCTGTTTATCGCCCCATCGCTTCGGAATCTCAAATGACCGCACATACCCCGCCGCCGTTTCCGGAACAACCTCAAAGCCCTGCATGACCCATTCGCCGGGCACCTCGATATCCGACCACGCAGCACTCACTTTCGATTGCTTCCAGAAATCCGCCGGCGGCGCTTCATTAAATTTCCAAGTCCCGTTCAGCAACAGCATGTCTATCGGCTTTCCTTTTTTATTTACCGAAGACCGAGAAAGCCCCATACGTTCAAGAATGGCACTCGCGTCAAAACCGGTCTTTTTCAAAGGCGTCGAATCGCTCGAATACACGTCCAATGTTGAAACAACCGCATTGGGACCAGCCAGTTTTGTAACATTCACCTGAATTTTACCATCAGCATAGACAGACTTATCCAGCGTATAAGTTCGCTCAATAATCTTTGATTTCGGAAGAGACAGTTTCTCTTCCAGCACCACATCATCAACACCGACACTCTGAACTCGCAGCGCATCATCCGAAAGAAAACGAAAGGCCAGTACATAAGTCTCATTGGACTTCAGCCCATCAAACGAGAAGACAACCGTCTCCCCAAAAGCTGCTGTGCGGGCAGGGTCATTCTTGCCAACAGAGCTTTCCGGAACCGCATCTACCGGATACGTCCACATACCGCCAATAACCAGATTAGGCTGCGTCGTAATATTACCGCAATTGTTTGAACTAACCTTATGTAAGCCTTCCAGCGGTGATGTCGCAGCAGTTACCACTGAAACCAGTACACAAAAACAAAATAACATGACTACCTGACCGATCATACGAGATTTTTTCATTGTTGACTTTCCTGCTTTAAAGTTAATTGTACGTTTATTCTCAGTGAGTTCCGGCGGTTTCATAAAATGCCCGGATGTTCTCAAGCGATGTATCAGCCTGGATATGATGCGCGGGAGCGAGAATATAGCCGCCCCCTTTACCCAGTTCGGCAATCAGTTTCTTAACGGCATTTCTCACATCTTCAACAGTTCCAAAAGGCATCACACGCTGAACGCACAGCCCGCCAAAAAGCGCCAGATGTTTTCCATACCGCTTTTTGATTTCAAACGGATCAATCGCCATCGGCTGCAAAGGATTTAAAACATCCAATCCGATTTCAATCATATCATCCAGAATCTCAGTACATTGTCCGCAGCTGTGATAAGCAATCTTGATATTTGGATTGAGTTTTTTGCATTCGGCAAAAAGTTCGGCGTACCGTCCCTTAAAAAAACGCCGCCACATACCAATCGACATCATCATCCCCGTCTGCATCGAAATATCATCACCAAACCAGACCATATCCGCCCCCAGTTCGATATATTTTCGTGCGGCATTCAGCGGAAACTGCATGACCTTGTCCATCAGCCTTTCAGCATATTCAGGCTCTAACGCCATATCCATCATAAAGGTATCCAGTCCACGCAGATACCAGCAGGCCTCGAAAATACTGATTTGAGAAGAACCGATCATCCATTTTTCATCGCCGTATAATTTCTTTTTTGCACGAAAATCATCGTATTGAGAGTCCTCACAGGGATCGGGAATTTCAAACTCATCCAGTTTGCCGCGATCACCGGACAGCGGATGCTCGGCAATCTCGGTATAAACGCCGGAATCGTTTTTGACATATCGCCACCGAATCCCCCAGGCGTCCGTATATTCCGGTTCCGGCTGACCATAGAAACTCATCTCCAGCCCCGCACAACACTTCACCATATCATTGCCTAACGCAACACCAATGTCCATTTCCGAAGTATCGATATCGCTTCGCAGCCGCTGTTCAATCTCCGGCACAAAGGACGCAAACACCGGCGTTCTGTCCGGCTGCTCAAAATTAAGTGCCATTTCAACACGTTCTCTGGAATTCACAATTTGTATCCCTAAAAATCACAAACAACAACTCACCAATCCATCGATATGGGCCGATGATGATTATCGCATATAAAAAAGACAAAAGAACGCCAGTTTACGCAAAACAACCGCCATTATGCGCATATCAACTTGTTCTTTTAAATATATTTCATATAATAGAGCTTAATCAAGAGATTTGACTCCTTGTGATTTCCGAACGTTTTTTGGCCACTATTCACCAGAATAATTGTATCATGAAAATTCCAAAAGTAATATTGCGTATTGAAACCTCAAGAGCCTGCGGCAGAGGAATTCTTTTGGGTGTCAGCAAATATTGTCGCTTGTTCAGCCAATGGCGTCTTACTCAGAAAATGCCCTTTTACTTCGATTCCGCCAGCTTTAGTGATAACCCGTCCCGGCCGGAAAACTGGATGGCCGACGGCATGATAGTCGCCCGCCCCGACATTCCCAAAGCTGTCAGAGAAATCGGTCTTCCCGTTATTGGAATTGATGTACTGGAACCTGTTGCCGATATGCCGAATATTGTCGGCGACAATGATTCCATTGCGGAAATGGGCCTCAAACATTTCATAGACCGCGGTTTTTCACGATTGGCCTACTGTGAATTTAAAGGCATTCCATGGGCGATTGAACGAGGCACAAAATTCATCGCCGTCGCCAAAGAAAAAGGGCTGGAAATTGTGAAATACACCGTAGGAGACAGCACCGGCAGATTCTCGTGGGACGAAGAACTCAATGCAATTGGAGCCTGGCTCAAAAGCATGCAATATCCCCTCGGAATATTCGCCTGCAATGACGACTGCGCCAAACTCATCAGTGCGGCCTGCCAGGCGGCCAATGTACGCTGTCCCGAAGAGGTGGCAATCTTAGGCGCCGATAACGACGAAATGATCTGTCTGCCGAACGACCCGCCGCTGTCAAGCATTGTGCTGGACTTTGAAAAGGCCGGTTTTGAAGCCGCGGGTTTGCTGGATCGGATCATGAAAGACCAGGAAAAATCCGCCTCTCAAAGAATCGTCCTTCATCCAACCCATGTCGAAACACGAAAATCGACGGACGTTCTCGCAGTTAAAGATAACGAGGTGGCCGCCGCATTGCAGTATATCCGGGACCACGCCGATCAGGCGATTGGTGTACCGGATGTAGTTGAAGCATCTTCTCTGTCACGCCGGGGATTAGAATGCCGCTTTAAAGCGGTTCTGGGAAAGTCGATCAATCGGATAATCCGACAGCAGCGGGCGGAAAAGGTTTCAAAGCTGCTCATCGAAACCAACCTGCCCATATCGCAAATTGCCTACAAACTTGGTTTTACAGACATTGAGCATATCAGCCGCTTTTTTCGAAGTATCAAGCAAATGAGTCCTTCCGAATTCCGAAAGCAGTATGGGCGTTACTCTATTGGTAGCTGAGCGATGATGCCGCCCGTTAAAGAGTGTTGAGACAAAAAGCGAAACCATATTATTATGCTATCGCTGCAGTAAGATACTCCGGCGCGTTTTGAATGATGATCTTGCGCTGTGTCTCAGCCACGTGCTCTAATCGCAGTTCGATACAGCCAAAGCCCTCCATTGCTCCGGCGACTTTATCGGCCCATTCCACCAGCACCACCGAATCGGGGCGGCAGTACTCCTCAAAGCCCAGCGCCTCAAATTCGGCGAGGCTTTCAATACGGTAAGCATCTATATGATAGATATGGATCAGCCCCTCGCGGCCGAAATACTCGTTGACCATCACAAATGTCGGGCTGTTGACCTGGTCCGGGTCGTGCGCCTCCAGTCCCAGCGAAATGCCTTTAATCAGATGCGTCTTGCCGGTTCCGAGGTTGCCCACCAGCGCAAAGACCTCGCCGCCGCGCAAAGAAGCCCCGATCTGCTTGCCCAACTCAACCGTCTCAACCGCACTATTAGTAACAATCTCAATCATTCGTTCACTCATAACATTAATCAATCATCATTCATCAATAATCAATTTCCAAGGTGGTCGTAGCCGCCTGCCGGCACATCCACGATCCGACCGTCTGTCAGCCGGTTTTGAATCTTGCCGCTGTCGGTAATTTTGCCAACCGGCAGGACTGTCACATCGTCCAAATCCTTAATTTTCTTGTATTCTGCCGGACTGAGCGTAAACAGCAGCTCAAAATCCTCACCATCATAAAAGACCGCGGTCATCGGGTCATCCGTTTTTTTGGCCGCTTCGGAAATCGGCAATTGTGCGGCTTCCAGCAGTGCCCCGACTCCGCTTTGAGTACAAATCCGGTTCAAATCAGTCACCAGCCCATCCGTTATATCCATCATCGCGTGGATGGTCGCCGCTTTGGTCAAGACAAGCGCCTCGGCTACCCGCGGCGTGAAATGCAGGTGCTTGCCGTGCAGCGAACCGCCCAGCGGGCCGGTCACGCAGATAATATCACCGACCTGTGCCCCGCTTCGCCGCACCGGCGGGTGGTGGCCGCTCGGTTTGCTGAGCATGGTCACGTTGATCGCGAAACTTTCCGCGTTCTCTTTCCATTTCGTAATATCGCCGCCGATCAGCTCACAGCCGAAACGCTGCCCCGCATCGACCACGCCCGCGTGAATCCGCCGGAGTTCATCGGCCCCGAAATCCGTCGGCAAGGCCACCGCGACGACTGCACAAACCGGAATGGTCGCCATTGCCGCACAATCGCTCAAACTGGCTGCCATCGCCTTGTAACAGGCCTCTTCCAGCGTACAGACAGACAGGTCGAAATGCGTGCCATCCAGCAGCATATCGGTTGTCACCAGCAGCGTCCCGTCCGCCCCGGCTCGAATCTGGGCCATATCATCGCCGATGCCGATGGGAAACGCGGAAGCATCGGCATTGCTTTGTGCGGCGAACCAGGATGTTATGTTGTCTTCATGCATAGTTTTATTAAGAATACAGGAATACGAGAATTCAAGGACTCAAGAATTCTGTATTTTTGACCTGTATAAAGTTAATAGTTTACTGACTTCTTCTACTTGTGCTTTCATTGCCACAGTATTGCAATAAGCCAAATCCTGCGACAAAATCATATAATATCTTATTTCCTCAAGTGAACTGTGAGCAATCGTCAAAAAGCGGCATTTCTCTGCGGCGGTACGCTTCTTAAAGCCTTCGGCGATATTGGCCGGGACTGACACAGCCGCACGCCGCATTTGGCTTACCAAACCGTACAATTCCTCCTTCGGATACGCCTTGGTCGCCTGATACACCGACAAAACCAACTGATGCGCCTTTTGCCACACAAATAAGTCCTCGAATCGCTTTGCCGGCTCATTCATAATCCGTCTCCTTCATTCTTGAGTTCGTGTGTTCTTGAATTCTTGTATTCTTACTGACTTTTCAGCTTATCCTTCCAGTAAGCAATCTGTGCCCGCGCATTTTCCGGACCGGCGGCTCCTTTACTCTGGTACGACCGGCAGACGCCTGTTGGGTCAAGGGTGTTATAGACGTCTTCTTCGATTTTTTCGCAGGCGGCGGTGAACTGCTCGATGGTCAGTTCGCCGAGCTTCTTTTTGCCCTCTTCTTCGCACTGGGCGACAAGTGAGCCGACGATGCCATGGGCCTGTCGGAACGGCACGCCCTTCCGCACCAGGTATTCGGCCAGTGCCGTCGCGTCCAGGAAACCCTCATCCAGTCCGTCGGCAATATGCCTGGTATTAAACGTCGTATGGCTGACGATCGCCGTGGTCATCTGCAGGCACGTATCCGTATAATCAGCCGCGTTAAAGACGTGAATCTTATCTTCCTGCAGGTCACGGTTATACGTTGACGGCTGGGCCTTCAAAATCGTCAGCATCGCCACCAGCGCCCCGTACACCGTGCCGCTTTTGCCGCGGATCAGCTCCAGCATATCCGGGTTTCGCTTCTGCGGCATCATACTCGAACTGGTGCAGTATGCGTCATCGGTCCGGATAAACGAAAACTCCGCGGACGTATAAAGTATCCAGTCCTCAGCCAGCCGGGTCAGATGCGACGAGATCAGCGAACAGCAGAAGATAAACTCCGCACAGAAATCCCGATCCGACACCGCGTCGATGCTGTTATAGGTAATATCCTTAAAACCGAGTGCCTTGGCCGTCATCTCCCGATCCAGCGGCAGCGTCGAGCCGGCCACCGCACCGGACCCCAGCGGCGAGACGTTCAGCCGGTCCCGGCAGTCCTTGAGCCGGCTGTAATCCCGCGCCAGCATCTCCACAAAGCTCAGCAGGTACGACGCAACCGTCGCCGGCTGTGCCCGCTGCAAGTGCGTATACGTCGGCATGATGTCGTCGGTATACTTCGCCGCCAGCCGGACAAACGCCAGCTGCAGCTGCGTAATCCGCGTCAGCAGCAGCTCGATCTCGTCCCGCATCCACAGACGGATATCCGTCGCCACCTGGTCGTTTCGGCTCCGGCCGGTATGCAGTTTTCGCCCGGCATCGCCGATTTTCGACACGAGTGCCGACTCAATCGCCATGTGGATATCTTCCTGGGCGACGTCAAAGACGAATTCGCCCGCCGCGATGGACTCGCCGATCTCCAGCAGGCCCTTCTTGATCTCGGCCGCCTCAGCCTTGGTAATGATCTTGACCGCGCCTAACATCTCGGCATGCGCGATCGACCCGGCGATATCATATTTATACAGACGACGGTCATACGACAGCGACTCCACAAAATCAACTGCCAGCTCATCCACCGAGCCCGAAAGACGCTTCTCCCAGCTCTTTTCAGTATTTCCCATACGAAGTTTCCTTGCAAAGTTAGGTTAGACAGGTAGTTATCACGAAAATACTACGCCCGGCATCCAAAAAAGTCAAGCAATTTGCGCATCGCCCCCATTCCCCCCAATATAGATATTGACTGTTCGATTTCAGCAAACAGGTAAGATAAGATTATTTTATCTTGACTTTATTTCGCCGATTGCCGATAATAATAGTGCGCCGTGACTGCGTCGCGTTGCAGGATTAGGAGCAATCCTAACACGGCGTCGTTTTTTTAATGAAGCGTGACAATCCCGTATCCTTCGATTTTCCCTTTTGGACTTGTCCTGACACGGTCTCGTATTTGCCTGAAATATCGGTCATCCCCCTTTGAGAACCACCGGTAAACTCCTCCGGCAACCATATCCGCAAGTTGAATACCTGTGCTAAAATGAGATGGGACAATAAAAACTCCTTCGAGAATATTTGAAAACTTGGAAGTGTGCGATTCCTGTCCAAGCATCATGCGATAGTGCATATTTTGCAGCCGTCTATCCTGCCGACGCTCCCGATGGTCACAAATCGCAATACCATTCATTTTGCCGCCTGCCTCACGACTCAAATCCTGAAGATAATACTGAAATCGTTCAATCAACCGTTTATATGCAAACCAATATAAATCATCGTCACTGTTGATATGCGAACGACTGTAACACTGTGCAACATCAGCGATGGTAGAAATAATTTTGATAGACTTATAACGGCTGATAATGGTATATAAATCTGTTCGGAACTGCTCTTTAACCGTTTTGTCAAGATGGCTCAAAGGTGTTTGTTTTTGTGGACTGGCAAAAAAATATCGCCATTTAATCTCACCAAGAACAGAGTATTTCTTTTTCAGCGATAAAAACTCTTCGTTGACTTTAAACCAGGCATGCTCCGAAATGATAATTCCGCCTAAAACAAACTTGTCCTCCGGACCGTGCTTTCCGATAGGAGCCAGCGAACCGGATTCATCAATAAACAGCAAATGCATCGCTTATTCCCTATTTTCTCGACTGTTTCTTTTTCTTTTGAATATCCCGCTCGTCTTCAAGTTGGCTAAATTCAACCCCGACACGAGTTCCCCACTCGTCGTTGCCGAGTTCTTTGGAATTGGCCTCAACAATAGCCTCCCGCGGCTGCTCGCCATGCTGAACGGCCCGATTCAGTTCTTCCCGAACCTTATGCCGCTCCCGCCGCCGATGAAAAATCTCACGAGGCCGAGACACCCAATACAAAGCTTTCTTAAAAGAACGACTCATCGTATTTTCTTTTCGTACCGAATGTTACAGATTTTCATTTACTGCAAAAAAAAGAAACATTAATACCAAAGAATTCTATATAATCACACCTAATGCTAGAAAGGGTCTGCAATACTTTCAAGTATTTTCCTTCTCTCGTTCTTATCAAGCATTTTAAAGGATTCAAATTTCATTCTCAATTCTTCATTTTCCTTTTTCATCAAATCTGGAACTCCCTCCTTCACTGGTCTGATTAATGTTTTCTTATGCAAAAGTACACTACTAAATCCTTCAGAAGATACTACATTATCTAAAATTTTAAAATCAGGTAACTTAGCCAACCACTCAAACCAATCTTGATTAGTTGGTATTTTCATAACCTTATCAATATCAATGTCTAAAAGAATTGGTTTATCAGTCCAGTCTCGAATTGAGCGAAAGAAACTCAAAGCATCAGCCTTTCGATCAATGCTTTCAATGACAACGTCAGCCTGTGCTTTATCGACTTTTCTATAGATATTTTCAACCAACTCTTCAATCTTCCTGCTCATCGTATTCAATTGAGAAAGTGTTTGGTTCGCCGATTGCAGTTTCGATTTATTTGCCCTGTCTGCAAGAAACTCGTAAAACAATCCTGCCCACTGCTTTTTAAGAATATCTTCAATGTCTCTTGAAAATTGAAAATCAAAAAAGCCATTGTTCGTTGGTGATTTCCTTACAGAATTTATGAATTCAAAAATATGTTTTGAATAAACTTGTTTATCTATGGAAGGGTAGCAGATACCATCCTTGTCTTTATTTCTTTCAAATAATTTATGGTCAGATAGGACATCTTTTTTTACAAAAGTAAAAACAGGAATATTTAACTTTCTCGCTGCTTCATATTCCGCATTAACTATCGACTTACCAATTTCGGCCTTATAAGTACCTCCAAATCTTCCACCAATTATTAAAATCAGTAAATGGCAATTTGAAATTTCACGAATGCATGAGTCGTGGGTATGCAAATCTGGATGGTAAAAAACATCCCCTCTTTCGCTCAAGGCATCTTCAAAACCAAAACTATTAATAAAAGTCACTAAAGTGTCTCTTACTTCTGAGAGATCATAGCACGTGGAGCTAATAAAAACTCTTGGGATTGCCATTCTATATTCCTTTTCCTATCGTATCTTAAGAATTCATGAACTCAAATTAGTTAACTGCCCACTATCAACTTCTACATTCTTATTGCTACCTTCAACCCACCGCGGCCCTCTGTACCGCGTACGACAGGAGTGCTGATTATACTGGACAAACTGACGATATAAAAGTGAAAATCAGGCCAAGACCATAAAATTCCCACATTCCTATATACCTACATACCGGTATTCCTACATTCCCGAGTCCTTGTATTCTTGTGTCCTTACATCCCTACATACCTGTATACATGTATTCTTACATTCTTTTAAAATTCCTGCCGCAATCAACACCCCAACCTGCTATAATACCCCCGGGCAGTAAAAAGCCTCAGGCCCAAAATCTGAGGACTGAAGACTATAGACTAAAGACTGTAGCAAAAAGAAGGAGCAAACCATGGTCATTTCGACCGGAGCAGAGAAATCTATTCAAACAGCCATCTCGACAACGTCGAGATTCCACAATTCAACATTCAAAACTCATAATTCAAAATTACGCGTCGCTCTGGACAACTTTGGTTCCACTTTGGACAAAAATGGTTACGTTTCGGACAACTTTGGCAACATTTCGGCGCAGTTTCAGAACACAAAAACACCCCAAAACCCAATTTCCAGCCTAAAAGCAAGCATTTCCCCAAAAAGAATAACAATCAATGAAATCTGTGTAATCTGTGGACTTAAAAATATGCAAAACGAACCCAATTTCAAAACCTCCAAAATCGCCATAAGTCGTTTCGTATCAACCCCTAAAGCCTCATCCCTCAAATAACGAACCCAAACGAACCCAAAATTCCCGAGTTCTTGAGTTCTTGAGTTCCTGAGTCCTTGTATTCCTATATCCCTACATACCTGCAAAAAAACTCGTTTTTTTGATATTTTTCCCTCACAGCTTGCGTTTTTGGGCGTTTGTACTTATGATGAGCGTACTAATAAAAGATATTTTGTTCAAGAATGGGTGCTTTGGAAGCGACACAACCGGAATCTCAGGGCTGTC
The DNA here is from genome assembly GCA_028282905.1 of Sedimentisphaerales bacterium. Lineage (GTDB taxonomy): Bacteria > Planctomycetota > Phycisphaerae > Sedimentisphaerales > Anaerohalosphaeraceae > 4572-13. Next base: position 68,442 of record JANQGW010000220.1, read on the forward strand.
TGATCGAGCAAGCTCGAACGGACAAAACCGCCTTTGCGGCCTTATTTCGCCGTCACTACGACGAAATCTACCGCTATTGCGCCCGTCGTTTGCCGGGGGCAGCCGTCGCCGAAGATGTGACATCGCAGGTTTTCTTAAAAATGGTCAAAAACTTTAACAGCTTTATGGGGGACGAAAACGCGTTTCGCTGCTGGCTTTATCGCATCGCATGCAATGAGATCAACAGCCACTATCGCAGCACCGGCCGTCAGGCCAAGGCCTTTGAACAATTGAAGATAGATTGCGACACCGAACAGCCCGACACTATCGACGAATGCGACAATGCCGACGAAAACGAGGCCCAAAAGGCCTTTTTGCAAGAGGCTGTCAGCGAGCTATCTCCGGAACACCAGGACATTATCACCCTGCGGTTTTTCGAGGGGCTCAACAGCACCGAGATCGGCGAGATACTGGATATGAAACCGGCCACCGTGCGGAGCCATCTGGCCCGTGCGCTGGGAAAAATAAAAAACATTTATAAAACCCGACAACAGCAAACACCCGGAAAGTTATGCTGGTATGAATAACGAAGAAGAAAAATTCGAACAATTTGTCGCGTCCATACGATTTGACGACACACCTTCTGACACGCACCGGGACCAACTGGAAAAACAGCTTCTGGAGGCCTGGGACGAGGCACAGGCCGAATCTGAAGCCGAAACCGAAGCCGACAATATCGTCGTCGCCCCGGTTGAGCCGACCAGCCTGTACCTGCAGCGGCTGGCCATCGCGGCGTCGTTTCTGATTATCTGCGGCACACTGTTCTGGGGCATCGACAAGATGTTTATCGGCGAGCAGAGCTATATCGCCCGCCACCCCGACCGCCAGGCCATCGAGCGGATTATCGAAGCTGAAAACGCCACCGGCGTCGAGAAAAAGAAGCTGCTCGCCCAGATCAAAGACGTCTGGAACCTGATCGACAGCAAAGATTCGGCCAGCCTGGTGACGGTTCTGCATACTGACGACAATGCCTATACCGTCCGTGTCTGGGCGGCGAAATACCTCGGCAAGCTCGGCGGCGAAGACACGCTTGAGATAATCGAAACCACCATCGACCAACTCGGCGTCACCGACCCGCAGGATCCGCTGATGATCGCCGCCGATAAAATCCGCGAGCGGCTGGGACTGGAAAAACCGGCCAAACCGGATACCGACAGTTCTAAACCACCCAAAACCAACGGCAGCTGGCAGGCGGCCCCGGACGATTGCGACCCAGAGCTGGACTGACAACATTGTCGATTGACGATGGACGAGTGACGATTGCTTTAAACAGCAGCCGGAAGCGCCAGCGCCCGGATGGGATGCCCTGTGTATACGCCATTCACTGAGATACCCCGTCGTGTCGCTGTCGCTCCACGCTGCTGTTATTACATCGCTGATGGCGTTAATCACATTCACTAATTCCGTTTTTATCGGCTCCTTCCGTAAGGAAATCCCCTGCTGCAAATTTCCTCGGAAAATAGCGGAAATTTCCGCTCCTGAATTTGCCCGATGCCGCTTTATAACGTAGATTATAAGTGACAAGGGAAAACAATAATTCAACACCCCACTGGAACAGACAGAGAAGAGAATAACGGTGTTTTCCGTGGGAGAAAGACAAATGGGACGATGGCGAAGTAAACTCTTACTGACGCTGATCGTGTACGGTGCGGGCTTTGCAACGGCTGTGTATGTGCTGTCGCCTCCAGAGGCGACGGCGGCGGGCGAGTCCAACAGTGTACAGCAGGTCAGCCAGTGGTTGAAACAAAAAACAGCAGCGCCGCAGACAGATACGCCGAACGCGGGTCTCGAAGCGAAACCGTGGGCCGAAACAGCCCATGCCGCAATCGGCAAAGCCGCGGCGTTTGCGAAAACACAATCCGTGCTTCTGGCCGAGGCGATCAAGGCCAAGGTTGAAGAGCACAAGCGTGATCGCGGCGAGTAAGCCGCACTTTGAACAGACATGGCGCCTGTTTTTTAGTATCGCTTATATGTTCGTGTGGTCCGGTATGAGGGGCACGTTTGACGAACATTACAAGTGCCGGCTGCACACTGCGGGGGACGCGGCCGGCACTTGTTTCGGATTGTTTTCACAGTAGCCCGTAGCGTCAGCGCCGGGATTAGAATACCATGTGCGTAATGCCTGCCACAGAGATATCCCATCGTGTCGCTGTCGCTCCACGCTTCTGTTGATTGAATCTCGCGCCTATGCCAGCAGCAGTAACAGGCCTAAGCCGACAAACAGCAATGCCATGGTCAACTTGGCCAGTACGATATGGCGGCCCAGGAAGCCGCCCAGTGACTGCGAGCTGACACCATAGTACGTAATCACGAAAATCACCACCAGCGGCAGAATGAACATCAGGTTATAGACGAGCAGATATCCGATCGCATTCAGACGCAGCGTGGAAGATTTCGCGACAAAAATGATGACCGGCAGGTAAATCTGGCCGGTACAGACCGACTCCAGCAGCGCAACAATCACCCCGACGCTGATAGCGCCTGTCAGCAGGCCGCCGGTGCCCATGCCCACCCGGATCACCTTGTGGATTCTTGCTTTGATGCCTTTCGGCAGGCCCAGTGTCATGCTTTGGGTGTCTTTGGTCTTGAGGTATTTGAAAAGGTCCAGCAGGCTCCAGCCGGCCAGGATAAACGTAAAGACCGCGATAATCAGAGTCACTCGTTCGGTAATACCCTGATCTTTAAAAAAGCTTTTAGCCGCCCCCAGAAGCCCCAGTCCCAACAGCAGGTATGTGATAAAAATCGCAAAGGTAAAACCTGTGCCGACGATAATAATCTGGCGTTTGCTTTTGCCGAGATAGGCCAGCATCGAGATAAAAAATACAATGGTTGTAAACGCACAGGGATTGACACCATCCAGCAACCCGGCGACCGCAATCGCGCCCAGATTGAATTTCTTGAACTGTTCCAGCACTATTGTCTCAGCGGAACCGGAAGAAGTTTCGGGCTGGGTCTGCGAAGTTTCTGAAGAATCGCCTTCCGGTTCATCTGCAGGTATCTGATTATAAGATACTGTTTCAATTTCGGGGTCTTTAGGCTCGTTCGTTTCAATCGCACAATCATCACCGGAAAAATCCGATTGTTCACCTTCAATCACCCCTGTCGAGTTATCTTCCCGGGCAGTTTCATCTATCACCGGTTCATCCGCAGGCGACTGATCGGATGAGGTCGTTTCAATCTCGGTGTCTTCTGGCTCATTCATATCAACTATCACATCGTCAGACGGAACATTCGCATCTTCAACTTCAACTCTATCCACAGGGATATCTTTTTGGATGATTTCATCAATTGCCGGGAGATTGGGGTCCTGAGCTTCGTCTTCGACTGGTAGCGGCTCCCCTTTATTGAGACTTTCGTCGGGCAGAACCGGTGGTGTCGGTGTTGTATCAGGTTCTGATACTTCTGTCGGTATATTGGGGTCTTCAGGCATTTCCGGCTCAATCGCAATTTCTGCCTCTGCTTCCGGTTCAGGCTTGCCGCTTATCGCTTCAATCAGGACATCTGTCAAGGTTTCAATAATCTTTTTATCACCGACAATCGATTTTTCGCCAATAAACATCACCGGCGGCGCTGTATCCTTCAGCTCGAATTTCTCCAGATACTTCAGAAGTTTTGCCAGATTCTCAACGGATTTATCAATATCATATTTCCTGATATAAATAAAATCCTCCAAATCCAGAACCAACTCCGGCATCGCCTTTTTGACCTTCAGGCATTCATCGCAACTCGCTGATGTGAAATAGATGATTTTCACCTTCGCAGGATCATCCGGCTGATCTTCTGGGATTTCAAGACGTTCAAATACAGCCATCGCTTCGTCAGTCTGTTCTGATTGTGCCGAAACAACTTCAGCAAACAAAACCGATATCAACAGCAAGCAAAGGATATTCGCCCAATTCTTTTTTCTCATCGGCTCCCCCTATCTGTGTTATATTTCGTCAAGGCAGGATTTCAATTCGTTGCAGACCAGCTCGACATCGCTTGCGGACAGGTTATTGTGGAACGGCAGCGCGATGGTGCCTTTGCAGACCGAGTCGGTCACCGGCATGTCGCCCTCTTTACAACCGAACTCTTCTGCGATAAACGGCTGCAGGTGCACCGGCGGGAAATAATTGCTGACCTGAATACCGCGGTCGAGCATCTTTTTCAAAAGTGTATTTCGCTGCTCCTGCGTATAATTTTCAGTTAGACGCGGTACAAACACAAACCAGCTCATCCGGCTGTTTTCCGGAGCTTTCGGAACAATCAGACGCTCGTCATCGCCCAGCAGTTGCAGGTACATCGCGGCGACTTTGGCCCGTTTTTCGATAAACTCCTCAATTCGCGATAACTGCACAATCCCCAGCGCACAGTTAATATCGCTGAGGCGATAGTTAAAGCCAAGCCGCTGATGGGCGAGCCATCCGCCGCCGCGACCGCGGCCCTGATTACGCATGGAAACGCACAATTCGGCCAGGTCATCGTCATCGGTCAAAACGACGCCACCCTCGCCGGTAGTCATCTGCTTATTGGGATAAAACGCGAAAGCACTCATTTTGCCGAATGTGCCGATTTTTCTGCCGTCCAACGTCGAACCCAGCGCTTCGCAACTGTCTTCCAGTACGGTCAGGTTATGTTTTTCGGCGATTTCACAAATTTTATCAATGCCCGCGGGATTGCCGAAGACTTCAACCGGGATAATCGCCTTCGTTCTTTCCGTAATCTTTTCCTCGATTTTCGAGGGGTCCATGTTCATCGTAACCGGGTCGATATCCACAAAGACCGGCGTGGCACCGACCATCATCGGAACTGTGACTGAACAAATGAATGTGAATGGAGTCACAAGGATTTCGTCCCCCGGTCCCCATCCCATGGCTCTGGCACACAAATAAAGGCCGCTGGTACCGCTGTTGACAGAAATCGCGTGTTTGACGCCGATATATTCCTCGAATCCCTGCTCAAATTCGCGGACTTTCGGGCCTAAAGACAAATTCGGCGTTCGCAGTACCTGGCAAACCGCCTCGATTTCCGCTTCTGTAATATCCGGACACGCTAAATTGACTCTCATTTCCATCACAATTGGCCTTAAATCATGTGTTATTAAAGACTGCTATTATACACATTCCTTCTCCAATCTCCAAATCAAATCCATGCAAGACGTCCACATATTAAAGACGGAACGCATCCCTTATGCTGGTTTCTGGAAAAGTATATTAAGAGTCATTCTGTGTCCGCTGGATTCCCGCCTTCGCGGGAATGACAAACTTCGCGGCATAGCAAAACGCACAGGGAGGACGTCAGATTCAATACTATAAAAAGACTAATCGATGATACAGTGCTAAGCTGTTAACGGGCTTTCCAGCACGCCACCTTGTGATCGGCACCCTCAAGTGTCTGGACCTCTTCTTTACACCGCTCTTCAGCCAGCGGACACCGCGGGTGGAACGGACAGCCTGATGGCGGATTGGACGGGCTGGGGACTTCGCCGCCCAAAACAATCCGCTTCTTATCCTTGTTGGGAATCGGCTCCGGAATCGCACTGAGCAGTGCCTGTGTGTACGGATGCAATGGATTGTCATACAATGTATCACGGTCGGCATATTCGACTATCCGGCCCAGATACATCACCGCGACATAATCGCTGATATGCTCAACCACCGCCAGGTCATGCGCCACAAACAGATACGTCAGACCCAACTCGGCCTGTAAATCCTGCATCAGATTAATAATTTGCGATTGGATAGAAACATCCAGCGCACTGACCGGCTCATCACAGATAATGAATTTTGGCTCTAATGCCAACGCCCGGGCGATACCGATACGCTGACGCTGGCCGCCTGAAAATTCGTGCGGATAGCGATTTAAGTGCTGAACCGACAGGCCCACTTTTTCAATCAGATTCGCGACACGGTCACGACGGTCCTTGCCGGACGCGACACGGTGAACGGTCATTGCTTCGCCGACAATGCTCTCGACGGTCATACGGGGATTCAGCGAACCGTACGGATCCTGAAACATCATCTGAATTTCACGACGCATCTGCTTGATCTGCCCTGCCGTTGTAAAGGCGAACATCTCTTCCCCGTCAAACGAGAAGCTACCGTCCGTCTTGGGAATCAACCGCATCATGGTTCGACCGACGGTGGTTTTTCCGCAGCCGCTCTCGCCGACCAGGCCCAGTGTCTTACCTTCTTCAATTGAGAAACTGACGCCGTCAACGGCCTTGACATGACCCACTGTTTTGTTCAGAAGGCCGGCGCGAATCGGAAAATGCGTCTTCAAATCCTTCACTTCAACCAGATTTTTTTTCGCGTCGCTCATTGTCTATTTCTACATGCAATATGTTGTCATTTTGTTTCGGTGTACCCTTCCGCGTGCCAGCAGGCCACCTGCCGGCCGGGCGTGACCTCTTTCAGCGGCGGTTCCTGTGTACGGCACTTAGTATCTTTACAGCCAATCGGGCAGCGCGTATGGAACTTACAGCCTGACGGGAAATTCAGCGGATTCGGGACGTTTCCGCCAATCACGTCAAGGCGTTCTTTCTTTTCGCCCAGCCGCGGCAACGATTGTAATAGGCCCTGCGTATAAGGATGCAGCGGATTGTTGAACACGTTCTTGGCCGTACCGGTTTCCACCACACGGGAAGCGTACATCACGACCACGTCGTCAGCATTTTCTGCCACGACGCCGAGGTCGTGAGTAATCATCATAATACTCATGCCGTTTTGTCGCTGGAGATCACGCAGCAAATCCAGAATCTGAGCCTGAATCGTCACGTCCAGTGCCGTTGTCGGCTCATCGGCAATCAGCAGTGACGGCGAGCAGCACAGCGACATGGCAATCATCACGCGCTGTCGCATTCCACCACTCATCTGGTGCGGATACTCCCGAACGCGCCGTTCGGGGTCGGCGATCCCGACCTTTTTCATCATATCAATCGCGATATCCCACGCCTGATCGGCCTTGTCCTTCTGGTGCAGTTTGACCGCCTCAACGATCTGGTTGCCCACGGTGAAGACCGGGTTCAGACTGGTCATCGGTTCCTGGAAAATCATCGCAATGTCGTTGCCGCGAATTTCGCGCATCCGTTCATCGGTTGCCTCCAGTAGTGCTTCACCATCAAAGATGATTTCACCGCCGACAATCTTGCCGGGCGGCCATGGGATCAACTGCATTACAGACATGGCGGTCACACTCTTGCCGCAGCCACTTTCGCCAACGACCGCCAGCGTCTTGCCGCGGGCAATATCGTAACTGACATCCTGAACGGCCTTGACGACGCCCTGTTCGGTAAAGAAATGGGTCGTCAGGTTCCGTATGGATAATAAATTATCGCCGTTTTGTGTCATATTAATCCACCCTCAGTTTCGGATCCAGGCAGTCCCGCAATGCGTCGCCGAAGATATTTAATGCCAATGAAATAAAGAACACCGCCAGTGTCGCGGCGGTCATTTCCCACCAGACGTCACGGGCCAGTTCCGTTCGGGCCGCGTCAATCATGCCGCCCCAACTGGGCTTATCCGTTTCGCCAAGGCCCAAAAAGCTCAGGATGACTTCGGCCTGAATAAAGCCGACAAATCGCAGGGAAAAGTTAATAATGATAATGTGGAAAACGTTCGGCAGCAGGTGGAAGAAAATAATCCGCATATCGGAACAGCCCATCGCCCTTGCCGCCAGCACATATTCACTTTCCTTCCGCTTGATCACTTCACCACGAATCAGACGGCAAATACCGACCCAACTGGTCAGCCCCATTGCCAGATAAACGGCGGTCGCACCTCTGAGCGGTATACCAAAAACAGTCTTGCCCTTGAGAACCAAGGCAAAGGCCATTAAGAGAATCAGATATGGAATCGTCGCCAGCGTTGTATAGAGCCAAACAATAATATCATCGGTCTTGCCGCGGTAGTAGCCGGCGATGGCCCCCAGTGGCACACCGATCAGCAGGCTGATAAACGACGCGCAAACCGCCACGGTAATCGACGTTTTGGCCCCGTAAAGGGTTTTCCGCCAAGTGGACTGACCCAAAAAGTCTGTCCCGAAAGACGTCCAACCGGTCTCTTCGGTATCTGAATCTTCCGGTGTCCAGGTAAATTGTCCCGGTTCTTCGGACCATAGGCTCTTCCAGACAGGCGGTGCATACGACGGACCTACGGACTCTTTCCAACGGAACGCCGGAATGCCTTGATAGCCCTTTTCGCCAAATGATTCTTTCAACTGTTCATCGACAAAGATCACGCCGGCCAGCACAAAATAGAGCATTACGATGAAAAAACATACCATCGCAAATCTGCGTTTGCGCAGGCGGCGAATCGCGTCGGACCAGAGACTGCGGCCTTTGATCGGTTTCGGGGCCGTTTTGGTTGTTGGTGTTGAATTACTCAAATTTAACCCTCGGATCAACCCATGCGTAACAAATGTCCGTCAACAACGTAAATATCACGATCAGCAATGCCATCATAAAGGTCATTGCATTCAGTACAAAGAAATCACGCCCGGCAATCGACTCGACCATCAGGTAGCCTAAGCCCGGGATGCCGAAAAAGCGTTCCAACAGCAGCGAACCTAAGACCAGCCGCGGCAGAGACATGACTACGTTGGTTACAATCGGAATCATCGCATTTTTAAGCACATGCTTGAACAGTACCACGCGAGCGGTCAGGCCCTTGGCAAACGCCGTTCGTACATAGTCGCTGCGGATCTCATCCAGCATGACGGTACGATAGAACCGCAATCCCGGCCCCAAACTAGCGACGATGCCAATGAGAATCGGAAGAATCACACTAAATGACATTGGCTCGGTGGGATTGTAATAAATGGGGAATAAGTCCAGCTTATAGGCAAAGATATACTGGCCGAAAATAATGAAACTCAGGTACGGCACGCTCATCAGAATCACGCATAAGACGACCGTCCCAAAGTCCCAGGCCGTGCCCCGCAAAAAGGCGACTGCCAGTGCCAGACTGATCGTAATGATCAACGATGCGATAAACATCGGTACTGTCAGCGATAGTGACGGGCCGACACCCTGGAGAATCTTTTCGCTGATTTTCTGACGGTCCATCGCCCGCCCGAAATTAAACGTAACCGCATTTTTGAAATGCCGCAGAAACTGACTGCCTTCAAAAAATGATTTCATGCCCGCCTTAAAACCGTCTTCTTTGAAGCTCTCTCTGACCGGGGCCATCTCGACTTTGAAATAAGGCTTGTCGAACCCGTATTCAGCACGAATCTCGGCAACTGTTTCGGCATCAGCATTTTTACCGGCAATCTGCTGAGAAATGTCGCCTCCAATCACCGTGAACAACACGAATGTAATCAGCAAAACGCCAACAACAATCGGTATCATATAGAGCAATCTGCGTATAATATAGGCTGTCATAGTTATTTCTTTTCTTTGAGTTCTTTGAGACGTTCCTTATACCCGCTGCGCTGGACCTCGTCAACCTTTCTATACTTATTTAATCCATAGGAATAGACATGAGGCTTGTAATTCTCATACCACCCGTGAGCCAACGCATAGGAGACACGATGGCTGATAAAAACAGCAGGATAATCATCCAGAATCATCCGTTCCATTTTCCGGTAAAGTTCCAGACGCTCTTCGCTCGGAAGCATCACTTCAGCCTTGTCATGAAGGGCATCTATTTCAGAATTGGAATAAAAGAAGGCATTACCGCCATTGGGGGCATGGTACTTGGTCACAAACATCTTCAGAAAATCAATCGCGTCCGGGTAACCGGCGCTGACACCGCTAAAGAACAACTGTAAGTCCCCGTTGACCATCTTGTCCAGATAGGTCGGCCAGTCCATGTATTCAACATTCAGTTCCAACCCGACTTTCGAAAACAGCCGCTGAGCATACTGGCCGGATTGGCGGTTAAACGTATCGGTCCCCGGCATCGACAGTGTCAGCGGCGGAATCGGCCCGCCGTGGACTTCCTCAGCCTCTTTAAGCAGTTCACGAGCCTCTTGTGGATCATATTTGGAATAATCATACTTGTGAATATCAGCGTCATAAGAGTCCAGACCCGGCGCCACAAAACCGTGGGCGACATGGCCGCGACCGTTGTTGAACAGGTCGATATATCGCTCGCGGTTATAGGCTCGGCAAATCGCCTTTCGAAGCGGCTTGTTTTTGCCCAGAACCGGATCTTTCATATTAAAGCCAATCCAGAACACGGATGGGTCGTTAAATTTCTTCAACGCAACACCACGTCCGATCATTTCATCATTCAGTTCGTGTGTCTGGACGTTAATTGTACCATCGAAGTTGTCTTTGAAAATGCCCATGCTGTCGAACTCGCCCCGCATAAACAACAACCATGCCGGCTGAGTTTCCTGAATCACCCGCCAGACCACGCGATCCGCAAACGGAATCGGCTTTCCGGCATCTTCCAGCAAGCCTGCTTCGCGGTCCCCCGGTGAACCTTCACTTGGGTATAACTCACCCCGCCAGTTTTCATTGCGCACCAGTTCGACATAACAGCCCCGCCGCCATGCTTTCAGGCGAAACGGGCCAGTTCCGACCGGATGTTGAATAATATCCTCCTTATAGTAATCAATCGCTTCATGCGGAATTGGTGACGTCATCGTATCCGTAAGAGCCGCATCGATAATCTGCGGCCACGGCTTGATCAGTTTAATTTGCAGAGTATGATTATCCAGTGCCTTGAAACCCTCAATCTCGCGGCTGTAATCAACATCCCATTCCTTTGTACCTTTGAAGGTCTTGGTATAGTCTCGAAAATTATCCAGACCGATGATTTTGTCCTTAAAGCTCGCCCAGTTGCGACTCTTGGTTTTGACATTCGCGATCCGCTTAATAGCATACACAAAATCTCGAGCTGTCAGTTCACGGCCCTTGCCGTCAGGAAAACACGGATCGTCCTGAAAGCGGACGCCCTTCTTGATGCGAATAGTGTAGGTTAAGTTATCATCGCTAATTTCCGGAAGCCCATCAGCCAAAAGCGGCGTGATTTCATACGGCCGTTTAAGGGCATGATACCGGTAAAGAGATTCATACATCTCCGCACCGACAGACATGGAATACACATCACGCATATCACACGGGTCCAGAGTTCGCAGCTTGGACAACATGCAGCGGCGAAGGACCATACCTTCGTCTTCGGTCGGGACGTCTTTCTTCGCACACCCTGCCGGCAGGCACACCATCAGGCACATCGCCAGCAACAGGCCCCACCCGGAATGTTTCTGTAAAAAGCCGGTTCGATTAAAATTGTTGCTTGTAGTCATCGCGTTCTTTTGCATCGATCTTGTAATATTTCAGATAACCATACCCCGTAGCATCGGGATGGTATGCTTCCGGCTTGACATTGTCAAGACATTTATGGTGAATGATGTAACTTTCTCGATGATAGGTAAAAGCGGCCGGCATTTCCCGCACCAGAATCCGCTGCGCCTGGCGGTAAAGCTCGGTCCGCTCGGGGCAATCCTGCATTTTTGAGGCCTTTTCAAAGATCGCGTCGTACTCATCATTCCGAAAGTTGGTGCTGTTCGGCTGGGGGATACTTTTGCTGTAAAAGACCTGCA
>JANQGW010000107.1 GCA_028282905.1 Sedimentisphaerales bacterium
GAATCGCCGCCAACTTGTCCTGTTCGGCCGCCTCAAACCGCCCCGTCGCCAGCAGCTTCATCGCACGCCGTTCCTGTTCGGCGGTCTTCTGCTTGTGCATGGCCGCTTTAATATCCATCGGCGGGTCGATCAGTTTGATCTCCACCTTCGTGACCTTCAGCCCCCACTCATCCGTCGTCTTGTCCAAAGACTCCTGCAGATTATGATTGATCCGCTCACGCGCCACCAAACTCTCATCCAGCGTCAGATGCCCAAACTCCTGACGCAGATTCGTCTGCGCCAACTGCATCACTGCGATACGCCAGTTGTCAATGTTATAAAACGTCCGCTTGATATCGTCCTCTTCATAGCCGGGCCGCACCCAGATAATTCCGTCCACCTTGATTTCCACGTTGTCCTTGGTAATCACCTCCTGCGGATGAATATCCATCGTATGCTCTCGCACATCGCGAATCCTGCACAACTCCAGAAACGGAAACAGAAAATGCAGCCCCGGGCCGATAAACTTTCGATAACGCCCCAAAAACTCCACAATCCCACGCTCATACGGCTGAACAATAAATATCGGAAACCGTTTAATCCGCATCACAAATCCCTTTCAATCAAGTTAGAAAAACCCTCTGTAATCCTAAACGCCCCAACATCACACCTGTTGCAAAAAAATACAAACAGCAGCCCGAAGCGACAGCGCCGGGATAAAACACCCTGTTCTTGACATCATCCCAGCAAGCAAAATAGCCCCAGCAAAAAACTAAACAGCATCACTACGATCACAGCTACGACACCAAGTCCAAAGCCTGCAAACAGCATAATGTAAACTTCTCGCTTAAAATGGTTCATTTTCAATCCCCAATGATTCCTCCACTTCACCTCGCCACCGAATATTCTGAAACCATGTCTCAGATCGTACCGGCTCTAAATCCGAATCGTTCATTGCACAATGACGTGTTTCAAGTGCATTTTCTTGCTCTCCAATTAAGAGCCACTTTTTAACATTCTTTTCATCATTTTTCAGCATATAAGCACAGGCAACATTATATGCCCAGGAACCAATCCGTGTCGCCGGATATGTCTCATAAATAGCAATAACTTCATCAAGCACTTGCTGTTTCTCCTCACCAGCAAGTCTTTCCGACATCCGGAACAAACCGACTAACAGGTTATTCGATGCACCCGGAACACCGATGACAGGGTCTATGCGAATCGCGGTTCTATAGTGCTCGCATGACTTTCGAAGCATTTCGGTAACCATTGAATCTTCGCAGACTTTAGCGAGATTTAAAAAGACCGATCCCTGATTCACATGCGCTTCAACAAAATTTGAGCGGTAATTCATAGCATCCTGAAGTTTAAAGTGTGCGTCAAGCAATAACTTTCTTTTCGCTTCACCTTCCGCGCGAAACGCCTGCTCCAGCAAAATTCCGCCCCATACCAAATACGCGTCTGCGTTTTCCTCATTGATCTCGACCGATTTGCTCACAAAGTTAATTCCCTTTTTCATGAAGCGGGTAAACGATCGCGACTCAGCCTCTCTTTGACCATATCGCCAGTAAAGATTGCCAAGATTGTAATACGATTCATAATCACCAGGCTTTAGCTGGACAGCATTCTCTAAACAGCGACTGCTTTTCTCAAAATACTGTTTTGCCTGACCATCCGGACTTCGTACACTCAATTCGCTGCAAACGGCTCCCATGCCCGCAAATGCATGTTGAAAATTCGGATCAAGATCGACCGCCCGCTGAAACCGCTCTTCAGCCTGGCGGAAATGATCAACATTATTGGTCTGCAGTGCCTGAGCAAAAATCACCCGCCCCCAATTACTATACAGCCCCGCTGACATTTCGTCGAGCTCAACAGCTCGTTGAAATTTTTCGCAGGCCTCATCCAGCATCTTCGGGCTTTCCCCGGCGGGACTGTTTACGGCAGCGTCCCAAAGCACGTTCCCCCAGGCATTATACAGCTCCGGCTGATCTGATTTTATCATGTCGGCGGTACTGTATTTCACGATGGCTTGCTGAAAAAGTATCGCTTTCTCCGGCATGATTGCCCGCCTGCCGTATTCGGCAATTGCATTGGCCCACTCATATTCGACGGAAAATCGCAAGTCATCGTCCTCTGAGGCACATTCCTCAGAAGCCAGCTTCAGATCCTGACAGGCTTGATCCAGCATTTCAACCGCAGCCTGCCGATCAAGAATTTCCTTCGACCAGCAGCGAAGAGCGATTCCGTTCAGCATGTAGACCCCGGCTTTTAACAGGCCAAACGATGTTTTTTGGGCCCTTTCCAATAGCTCGTGAGCCTCGCTGTAATGACCGGCGTCGATTAGTTCCGCCGCCTCCTTAAAGCGTTTAACGACCGGTGAGTTTTCTTTAATCTTATCACTGATCGCTTGAAAAATATTAAACATGGTGCCTCCTTTTTCGCTTTTCATTTCATTGTTAGATTCAATTATTCCTCCGATTCCACGCGTTCGATGACACTGCTGGAACCGATGCCGTAGCGGTCGTGTTCACGTTTGGCCAGAAAGAAAATTACCGTCTCCTCGATCTCAACCGGCCCGGTATATTTTTCCCGCTTGGCATCCTCAAAAAACTCGGCCTCGACGCCCACATCAAAACACAGCGTCTGATCCAGCATCGTCGATGGATACTCCCGCACCAGCTCCCGCAGTTTGGCCAACGCAATATGAATCCCGCCCACCAGCGAACGCAAATTACCGTCTTTATCCTCTGCCGTCCAGTACTCCCGCTCATGCTCAATTGTCTGAGTATAAATACTCCCATTCCTCGTAAAATACCGCACCTGCATAATCGCTCTCCTCTTACTGGGAACGCGGGCGTCTCGCCCGCACATCAAATTGTCATCCCGGCGAATACCGATCTTTCCCGACTCAGTCGCCGATTCCATCATTCATAAATCATAATTAAAAATTCAAAATTATTCCCCGGTCGCCTTGAATTTACTGAGCATTTCATTAATCGCCTCCGCCGGCGTTTCATTATCGGCTAGGCCCACATACGCGATCTCCGGCTTTCGCCCCGCCGCGGTTCCCGTACCCATACTGCCGGTCCCCGGCGTAAAAATGCCCAGACTCGAGATCCCCAGCATCCGCTCAACAATATTCTGGCTCATCTCAACATCAGTAATCTTATGAAACGGCACCGAATGCACCGTTCGCCTCAAAATCCCACCCGAAAAAACACACCGCCGATTCGTGATCGTATAGACATACGTCCGCCGCAAATAGACGCAATAAGTAAACATGATTGCCACCATCACCAGGGCCGCCAGAAGCGTCACACATATCGCTGTGGACAATACAGAATTCCCTTTTTCCATTAAATCCTTCAAAGAAACAAATATAAACGAAAAAGCCCCGGCCAGGAAGCCAACGGCGATCACTGATATGAGACACTTAGAGAAAAACCAGATCACCAAAACCCGCACTTCCGGCACAACCTCCAGCAAAACTTCTTCATCCTTTTGCAGTTTCAGCTTCATGGCTCCGACCTTTCGCTTAATCTCTTGCAGTAACTAATCCAGTAATCCTGCCAGTAATGCAATAAATCCTTCTAATAAAATTTCCGCTCCCACTCCGGCTACACTGGAATCATCAAATATGCTCGGCTCCCAGGGTTTACCCAGCAGTCCGGCCGCCTCGCCGGGCTCTGGAACCGACTGGCGTAAATACTGTTGAATCAAAAAGATTTTTTCCACATCCAGCCAGACCGTCCGGCAACTGCCGCACCGATCAATCATGATTCCGGAATCAAACGCATACTCACTGTGCAACATAGCTTGTCCGCACACAGGACAATTCAAGATAACTTCCATTGGAACCGAGGCTGACGCATCGGAAAACATCTCCCGCTTCAGCGTAAAATCGCTCTGCCGCAGCGCCGCCGAAAGCTTCGCCAGCACATCCATGCCTACCCACAGCCCGCGGCAGTCTCGGCACAGGTAAAAATCAGCCTCTCCAACCCGCTTTTCCTCCATCGATGCCAAACAAATCGGACAATTCATGCTAACAGCTCCTTATTATTCATTCGCCATTATTCATTTAAAAATACACTACCTGCGGGGTTAACAATTGAATGTGCGGCCTCTCACTTCTAAACATACGCCTTCCCTTCTCGAACAGCAGAACCGGAATTTCCTCTAAAAACCGACTACTTTTATACCGCATTCCAGGCGATTTGTCAACTTTTACAAGATAGATTCCAAGATCTACCGCATAAAATCGTACAATATCACCCCTGCAAAGACGAAAATCCAGACGTTCCGGCCGGTATTCACCTATGGCAATCCGGCATAATTCCCTAAATTGCGCATAAAAAAAGCCTCAGCCAACCGGCTGAAGCTCTGTTTTCTGTATTCTGCGGCATCCCGTCATTTACATCTGCCAGTCCACGGGATAGCGAATCTGCCGGGGGCTGATGTCAAACGTCCGACTCAGCGACTCGACCAACGCATTGGTCCGCTGAATCTGGCAGTCCGTCACCTCCTCGATCCGGTCTTCGGAAATCACCAGCACACGAATCACACCGGCCCTGCCGCCGATAAGCTGATTTTTCCAGCGGTTGCCCGCCTGAACCTGCCCATCATCGGCCCCGTTTCCGTTGCAGACGATAAAATGGTACTCCGAACGGTCGCCGTTTGCCAATCCGGTCAGCAGCGACATTTCTTCGACATTACCACCGGCGGTATTGCTGTAGACAACTTCGATTTGTCCCCAGTCGCCAACCTTCGCCTGCACGCTGTTCTTAACCACATCTTCAACGGGATCCAAACGCAGATAGCTGGATAGACTGTAAGCCGCGGCACTGGGTCCATTGTGATCCAAAGCCATCAACACCAGCGCACCGACCGTCATTGAAGCGATCAATGAGAACAGTACAGCAACATTTCGGTTTTGATTGGCC
>JANQGW010000023.1 GCA_028282905.1 Sedimentisphaerales bacterium
CGGATGTATTGCCGTTGGCCTTGGGCATTGATGTCACCGGGCATTTGCAGTTCCGGTTTTTCACCGCCGTTGCTGAGACTGCCGTCAAGCCATTCGAAATACGTTATTTCACTAAGGCTATTGACGCCGTATTCGGCCTTGAACGCCGCTTCATTTTTGATCAGCAGGATTACCTGACCGGGTGTCATTGTCACCGGTGCGGTCGGAAAATAAAACTCAACACCCGGGTCATCGGCATCATCGACAAATCGCCACGGCTCGTTGGTGACAAAGTCGTAGAGTGTCACGCTTGAGCCGGAGATGTTTTTCAATTCGACATACTCGGCGTCACCGTTGGTCTGCGGGTGATACATAATCTCGGTGATGACCACCGGCCCGACCTTGGGATAGGCATTGGCGGCATCCGGGGTATTACTACTCATGGCGACAAAGTTAAACGAGCCTGTCGATTTCTGGTGCCGGCCGAAGGCGATATCTTTATCGGAAGCGCCGAAGGATTCCTCTTCCACATAGCCGGTCAGAACGCCGGCTTGGCCTGACTGGAGATAAAGCGTTTCGCCGTTTTCGCTGAGTTGGAACGGGATATTGCAGCCGGGAGCGGACGGATTTCCGAAGTGGACATCTTCATAAAAGACGACATAGCCATTGGCGGGAATGCTTGTACCCGCAGCGATTTCATACTTCATGCGGTTCGGATCGCCGTCATTATCATCCGACAGGAACCAGCCGCCAATATTGATCGGCTGAGCCGTCGTATTATGCAGTTCGATCCAGTCATAAACAATCGTATCCGAATGGGCCAGCAACTCATTAATGACCACTGAGCCAATGGCTGGGGTATCACCGGTGTCATCTTCACCCGGCGAACCGCTAACAGCCGCGGACGGCCGCCAACCGGCTTTTTCGTCCCACAGATTCGGATCGGTCGCAACGGGGTCTTTGATGGTCAAGCTGAATCCACCGCCGTCCGTAATATCGTACCAGCCATCTTTGTAATTAAATGCATGGATGGTCGTACCGATAGCATCCATCAGTTCGATCTTCTCGCCGCCGTTATCAAGACTGCCGGTGTATTGACCGGTAATATTGAGAGCGGTGCCGTATTTGGCTTCAAACGCGGCCTGATTCTGAACGACCAACGTATACTCACCAGCGGCCAGTGAGACATCGGCAAAGGTAAAGTCCACACCATTGGTAAACGCAGCCAGATTCAGATTGATGCTTTCAGTTCCGATATTTTGCAATTCAATATACTCAGTGTTCGGGTCGGCCGGGTGATACATCAGTTCAGTAATCCGCAGGCTCTCCGCCACCGGACCAACTGCATAGATTGCATCATTCAAGGCACTCCAAGTGCCATTGTCCAGTACGCGGGCCTTGATCTGAGCGCTTTTCGTCAGCGCCACCGGGCCGGTGTATGCTACGGCATTCGGATTGATTGCTCCACCAAGCATTCGGGGATCGGAACCATCGGTGGTATAATACGCCGGCTTGCTGCCGGTTGATGACGGTATCTGTGCAATCAGTCGGGGCATCATAATCAGGTCCGAACTTCTAAGGCGTTCATTGATGCCATGAATCGCCAGGACATTGCCGCCGGTTGCAAGCAGATGCTTGTAAGCTGTGATATCAAAAGTTTCATAAGCTGATGCGTTGGCTTCGTGGCTTCCGGCATCAGCACCGGGGATATCACTGCTGATAATATTGCCACTGCGGCAGACTTCGGTGCCGTTCAGGTACGCGATAAAACCGTCGTCGTATTTCATCTGTAGCTGAAGCTCACTGATCGTGCTGCCGTCATGGTTAAAATTCAGTCGGCAGAAAACGCTCGTACTGAGGTCGTACATCGGACTTTCCACATCGGTGCCGATCAGCGAAGCGTATCCGCTGCTGCGTTCATAGCCGACGCCGGTGCTTGTCGAGCCTGTGGTCCATGAACCGTCAGGCACAAATCCAGGCTGTGTCCAAGTCAATCCCAGTGTATCATCTGTCGGCACGTGCACCCGGACCGGATGCACGGCATCCAACAGAACTTCTTCGGTATAACCTGAGCCATCGGACGTAATCATCGTAAACATGTCACCGGTGCTGACCTGGCCACCATGCTGATAGAGACCGTTAATATTGAAAATGGGTGCACTGACCGCCGGATAAAGCCCGACAGAGACTAACTGATCCATAACAATATCCGACCGTTGCGGCAGATAGGTATTCAAAATCCAGTCGCGGAAACTGAGCCATTCGCCCTGTCCCAGCGGCGGCTCACGGCCCTGATCACCCCAGCGGGCGGACTCGGCGATAAGCGTCAGTTCAATCCGGTCGGCCATTTCCTGGTAGCGGGCAATGAGCGAAGCCGGCGTGAAAATGCCGCCATTGAAGAAGTGTTTGTGGACATGGTCAGCAAAGGCCAGGCGGTATTCCGCGTTATTTTTAAGATTGGCGTGTGGTTGACCCACCTGCTGGCTGAAATTCGATTTCGTCAGTGAATTAAAACTCAGCGGCGAACGGCTTGAGCCCATAATGTCTTCAATGTCCCAGCAGAAAAATTTAAACCCAGTGCTGTCGGGGGTTTTCTTGCGCGCCAGCCAGTAATTGTTCCATGGCCAGTCCCAGTTACCACCCCATATATTAATGAGCATATAGTCAATATAGTTATCCACATCCAGCAAATCCGGATAGAATGGATTGTTCGTGCCGTCAGGGCTGTTGCCCTGTAGCTTCTGATAGTCGCTATCGGATGAAGCGGCGGAACTGCACAGAGAGAGCATCTGATTCAGTGCGGAGTTGTCGCCCTCATTCAGCTCAAAATTTTTGTGTTTAAAGACATCCCAATCAGTGTCCTTGTCACCGCCGAAATAGCTTTCACAAAAAGCGCTGTCCGGGCGCTCGATGGGATTATACAATCCCCAGTACATCCCGTTAACATAAAGATTGACGAACGTACCGTGTGAGGAAATCTGGCCGGTGGCCCGCTGTAGGCTTCGGCCGAATTCGTCACGGGTAAACTGGGTCGCGGTACCCATCCAGGGATAACCATCGTTAGAGCCTGCCCTTAGGACCAGGGTGTCGAAACTATCAGCGGCACCTTTGTCGTCATTAAATAAGTCAAAATTGAGCTTTGGATTGCCATAATCCCGCTTAAAGAGCAGGCGGAATGAATGCTTGCGGGTGGCGGCGTTGGTTCTGAAATAACCGCCCTGAATCCTCAGGCCGCAATTAACCTGAAATTGACGGCTTCCGTCCAGTGTGAAGAATTCAACTGAAGCGGGTCGTTCCCACTCCACGCCATCATTGATGGGGTTGGCATAAATACCGGTGGTTGAATCGAACAGGTTGTCTTTGTCGGTCACAATCGACATGACCGGCAGCGATCGGAGCGAATCCAGCAGTTGCGGGCCGTATGTTGAATGACTAACCACATACGGGTCCATTTCGTAGTCAGCAGCGTAACCGTTCCAGTTAGTCGGATACCCCGTCGGATTAGCCGGCTGATTGAGCACGTCAGCCGGGAAAACATAGGTATGCGTATCGACATTTGTCGGCAGCCACTCGTCTTTAAACGCCGCGGCGGACAAGCAGGTCGTTGTAGCGATATGAACGGTCGCTGATGGTGCCGTCTGACTATCGGCCGCTGGCACCTGCGTGCCGTTGTGAAGACTGGGGACGCTTCCGTCCGTTGTGTAAACAAGGGTTGCTCCCGGCGTATCACAAGTAATCTCCACGTCAAACGCCGTCTCATAGTAGCCCCGGTCCCGGCTGAATTGGGTATCGGCCACATAGTCGATAAAGCCGTCGGCGTTAGGCTGCCATGGCGTCGGCAGTGTCATGTAACGGGCTGACTTTTCCGTTTCGCTTGACACAGTCAGCTTGGCACTGAGAAGAAAATCATCATCCGACACATCCGCGTTGAGTCCCTGAATCGCCAGCACATTACCCTGGGCGTTCAGTGCATCCAGATGCCAATTGATATCAAAAATCTCATAGCTTGCCGCCAGATAATCATCTCGATGTTCGGTTGCCCCAGAATTCCATGCGGGTGAAGCCGGAGCATTGTTTTCAGCCACTTTTACCCCGTTCAGATAAGCGATAAAGCCGTCATCATAGCGAACCGACAGATTCACTCCCGATACTTCCGAAAGATTGGGCACATCAAACGGGATGCGAACGAATGCCGACGCATTGATATTTTTCATCTCAGCGTTGACATCTGTTCCGATGAGCTGCTGATAGGTAAACGGCCCGTCATAACCGAAAACCTCAACTTCGGCCAGCGCGAGAATATTGGCGTCATGGGATGTCGAACTGGTATCGGGCGTGCGGCGCACCCTGACAAATTGTGCCGGCAGCATGCTGTCAAGCGTGTGAATCAGGCTGGAGGGGCTGTTGAGGAGATTGTCCGGATTGAGCAGCGGCGACGAATAAATCACCGTCACACCGTCATCGGCCAACAATTCGATGGTGATATCGCGCAGACGCTCCAGGCAGCAGTCCGTCCGGTTCCAGAGGACGATTTTATCGATCAGTACTTCGGAGTCCAAGTCCACCATCCACCAGGGATCCCAGTCATCATCAGCGGTATGTGAAATGTTGGGCCAGGCCTGTGACAGTACGCCATCGGTTGCCCATTCGGGGCCGGAACCGGCAAAATAAATACTGCTCATCGTCGCTGTTTTGCTGATGGCCAAATTCGTATAAGGCGGCATTTGACCGGCATCGTCATCGTAGCCAATGCTTGTGGTACCGGTCTGCCAGCCGGAATCATCAAAACTGATATTTTTCCACTCGGCCGCAAGCTCTGAAGAGGCTGTTGGAATCATATAAGCTGCGGCACTGTTGTCGGCGACTATGGTTTCGTCATTTTGATTAACCGGAACGCCGTAGGAGATATCTGTAAACTGTTTCGGGTATTCGGGATTAAATTCATCAGCGATGGTCACCCCATCGCTTTCGACAAGCGCCAAATAATCGCCGTCTTTGTCAAGCTGGAAATTTGTATGTAAGCTGGCGGCCGGGTTGCGGCGATCTTTGCCGGAGGCGAAAATCACGCGGAGATCACCCGGGCCAAGAACGATATTGGGCAGTGGCCATTTGATAAGGTTATCGGAATCGTCAGTCAAATAATAACCCGCCAAATTGACGGCTTCAGCAGACTGGTTGTATAACTCGATCCAGTCAGACGAGTCGCCATCCTCATCAAGCAGACCTCCCGCTCCCAGCGGCATTTTTGAGGCGTTGGACGCCAGAAATTCATTGATCGTCACCGGTGAAGTCCGATCAAGCCAGTCTTCGGCCATAATGAGTAAATCGGAAAATTCGACCCCTTGCGTACCGCCCAGATCGGCCGAACCCTCAGAAGCCATCCATTGCTCGCCCAGGATTGCAAAGTCACGGATGTTGACCGCGCAGTCACCGGTCAGGTCCGCACGTGGGCAACCCGCGCGCAGAAAAACCCTGCCTGTCACTGTCGGCATCAAACAGAAAAGCAATACAATCACTAATTGTCTCACAATAGTCCCCCCGACTTTCGGAAATCTTAATTCCCTAACCGCATTTTTATACAGAACTACACTATTATACTATAATCGTCCGCTTTTTATTGCTAATCGGACAAAAATCTGCTTTAAAACCTCAAAAACCGCACTTACAATTCAAATAGACCGGTCTTCTGCTTTCTAAGTCGCTCCAAAAAACCATTATTTGATTTCCTTGGAATCTTTTTTGTTTTTTTAGTCATTGACGTTGACTTTTCTAATGACTAATCCGCAAAAATTCAGAAATATGACACAAAAAACGAATATTCCGGCTGATCTCCGATAAATTTCAGCACTATCGCAATTGCTCATACGGATAGAACCGCCGCATATACTCAATGTCCTTGTCACCCAGGCTGACACTGGCACCGGTTTTTCCTTCACGTGCCGCTTCAATCGTTCCTTCATCGACCCAGCGATGTTTCTCAGCATGTCCATCGGCAAAACCAAGGTTGCTGCGTTCATTGTGCCAGATGGCTACCGGATCAACCCAACCGGAACCGCCACCAGCATCCGGATCGAGAATCCACGAATTCATATTGTAGCCGCGACCGTCGGCTTCTTCGATCATCACATAGTTGTCACCCGGACTCTTCAGACCACTGATTTTTGTCAGACGGGTATAATAGGTCCATTCTTCACCGTTCATACCGCCGACAACAGAGTAACTTCTATAGCCACCCACACCACCGTAACCGCTGATAGACGGTGCTTTCAAAAACCGCTTGTCACCGGGACAATGATAGACATCGATAGATTCCATATACGGCCATAACAGTCCTCGCTTGATGCCGTATTGTTCTTCTTCAACGGTTGAGCCGGAACCTTTATCTCCACCGATCTCCGTCTGCGGCCGGCACGCCCAGGAATAGGAGGTATCAGCACCGCTGGACCTGAAACTGAAATTATCCAGCGGATTCAGCGTCGTATTCGAGCCGACCACCTTGCCGTCATTCTCATCGGCGTAGAGATACCAGCCATAGGTCACTTGCCGGATATGCGCCAGACAGACAATCGCTTGTCCCTGCTGCTTGGCAATTGTTAATGCCGGCATAACAATCGCCAGCAACAATGCGATAATCGCAATGACCACCAATAATTCAATCAGCGTAAAACCTTTCCTGTTCGCCACAATCAATCTCCTGTAAATCCACATCATCATTTCAAAATTCCCAACGGAACCCGACCTGCCCTGGCCGGGTTCCGCTGAGGTTATCCATCTAACTTGACTCAATCATCAAAGTTGATATTGTTCATAACTTACGGCATCTCGGGATAGAAGCCATGATCCAGCCACGCACCTACGACTTCAAGCAAATCATAGATATCGACTTTACAGTCTTTTGTCCCTTCGGGTCCGGAGCGGTCCATCGCAGGGATGTTCTGGCAGATTTTACCGCCCTTGATGCCAATGTATTCACCGGCAACATCATCCGCTTCCATGGCATAGTTGTAGAACTTCAATTCGTCGATAGCGGTGTCGGCACCATTATTGAACGTGCCATTGGCATCATCCTGGTTGCCCACCCACATTGTATCCGGCATCGCGGTGAAGTTATAATCACTATCGGTACCATTAACGCGAACACCGTCAACATAACGGACAAATTCGTCACCGTCAAAAGTCAAGGCATGGAAATGCCACTGGCCGCGACCAGTGAAATCGTAAACCCGGTCGGTGAATTTGGCAATATTGTCCACATAGATATAGCCGCCGCCATAGTAGGTGCCATAGAAGTAATCGCCGGTGTAGAGAACCGCCTGCATCGTACCGGCACCAAGCGTGACCATGGTATCCCAGTTATCGACTGCCGCATTGGGTTCGGTCTTTTCCCACCAGCTCAGTGTAAAGTTGAGGAAACCGGTGTCATGGGCTGCGGTCATAATTTTAACGGCCGTGCCTTCGGTTTCGTCGGGATTGCCGCCGCCACCGCGGAAACGAATCGCCTGGCCAATCTGACCGGGAATGTATTCGGTAATCGCCGTGGTTCCATTGTTGGTGCCGACCGTATCATTGGTGTCGCCATCAAACGGCCAGTGGCCGATCAATTTTTCATAAATCAAAGCAGCTGTGCCGGACAATGCCGTGCCGCCGGCGCCGCCGGTACCGTTATCGGTAATTGAAACGACACATTGATAAGTCCCTTCATGGCCGTCACCCGTATCCGTTGTCACTGTCAACGTTGCCGAGGTTTCACCGGTCAGATCGACGAAGCCGCTGCCGTCGTCAAACTGCCACTGATAAGCTAAACCATCGGTTTCGCTTGTCAGCGTTCCGTTCGGATAGAACGGGTTAATTGCTTCGACAACAAAGTCCACTGAAACCGTCTCATCGGCATCAACAAACTGTGTTTCCGGACCGGCATTGATAATCGGATCCGAGGGAACCGTGATAAACGACCACAACGCACCTTCAATCGTCACTTCATTGCTGTTGGCATCGGTCACAATTTCATCGACACGCCAGAAATAAGTGCTGTCACGATTGAGACTCAGCGGGCCGTAAGAAGCCGTTGCTGCAACGGGATCGCCGGCGGCCACCTGCCCCAGAGAGGTTACATTCGGATCAGCTGGATCGCCATTACTGAGATAGACCTCATGTCGCACCAGATCGGGGTTGACAATCCTGGCATTCGGGTCAGCCGGGTCTTCGACCAGCATCGTGTTCCATTCCAGCGTCACGTTGACCGGCACTTCGTCCTGACCATCACGGGGAGCCGGATCAAAGGCCATCCCGGAAAGATCACGAAGGACATAGGCACACAGACCAGGGTCGGAACCAGCCTGGACAACCGTCTGAATCTCTTGTGTGTCAGTGTCGGCCACAAAGCTGCCGATAAAGGATACATCGCTGCCACGAGTCCAGACGGCACTGTCGTTACCAAGGCCGTCGCTGTAAATATACGACCGGGTATTGCAGCAACCTCTGTCATCGGTCATGTACAACTGAATCTGATATGGAATCCCAACGGTCAAATTTGACAAAGTCAAAACAGCCGTCGTATTACCAGTCCAGCGATGACCTCTAAGCAATTCATTGAGGCCGGCATCGCCGGTATCATTGGCAGCCGAACCCCAACCGTTATCCCAGCAGCTCGGAAACGCGGTTACAAAGTTTGCATACATCGAATCGCTTGCCGTCAAGTAACCGTCGGCAAAATCGATACCGCCGGCCGTGACAGCCACGCCGCCCACATTGACCGCTTCAACGAGATCACCGGTCGTATCCGGCAGCGCATTGGGAATCGGATCGGACCAGGTAATCGGCGCCGCCGAAGCGATCGACGCAAACGCGACAATGAGACAGGCAAAAATCATTTTTCGAATTTTCATTTTTATTGTCCTTTCACAAAATGAACAAATAACTCAAATTTCAAAGGCGGTTTCTGCCTTACTCGTCACAGGCCGAAGCCGGATACAGGTTACATTCCATCCACTCTGACGCGAAGATGGCAAAGTCACCCAACTCAACAACACAGTCACCATCCAGGTCGAATTCGGGATTTTCGACACAAACCGGTGTGCCGGTTTCATCGAAGTAGGCCTGAGCAGCATCTTCTGCTGAGAATTCATAGTTGTACAGACGGAAGTTTTTGAACTTGCCGTCATACGAACTGCCGGAATTTCCGCCAATTGTAAAGGAATCCAGCTCTTCAAACGGATGCGTGACATTCCCGTCACCCTGAAGCTTACCGTTCAGATAGACCGCGGCATCGCCGGTCTCGGCGTTACGTGTAAAGAGATAATGGTTCCATTTGCCCTTGGCATTTTCACCGGTACCAATATTAACGGCAATGCGATAGCTGCAGCAGTCTCTGCCAAAGTTGTAGTAGATGTTTCCATCGGTCCAGGGCAGTTCTGCCGAGAAGAAGCGATTGGTTGCATCCGGCGTGGTACTCCAGAAAGCAATAACGTTGCCGGTCGTCCCCACAGTCTCACCGCCATACACCCAGAACGAACAGGTCACTTCCGAAACCACCTGAGTATTGAAGTGGTCCAGGAACGGCTGTGTCGTTGAAACAACATCACCGTCACCGTCAAACGACAGTACCCAACCCATTTCCGCATCTTCGACGTAGGTTGCACCGGCAATCCCGGCGTCATTGCCGAAACCGGATGTATCAACAGCCACTAATCCATCAGTATGGTCATCAAATTTGTATTCGGCGATTAGCTTCTTATAGACCAGTGTAGCTGCGCCTGACAATGCCACACCAGCAGTGTTTCCATCACCGTCATTTGTAATGCTGACCTGGCAGCGGTAACTGCCTTCATTGCCATCGCCCAGTGTTGTTGTTACGGTCAGTATCGAAGCTGTTTCGCCGGTCAAGTCGGCAAAGCCGCTGCCACCATCGAACTGCCATTGATAGGCCAAACCATCTGTTTCGCTGGCCAGCGAACCATTCGGGTAGAACGGGTTGGTTGCTTCTACGGCAAAGTCAACTGAAACCGTCGTGTCCGGATTAACCATCTGGTTTGCAGGATCAGCGGTAATCATTGGAATCGAAGGAACCGTTTCAAACGACCACAATGCCCCTTCGACGGTCACTTCGTTACTATTCGCATCAACAACCACTTCATCGACACGCCAGTAATAGGTATTTCCACGATCCAGGCTCAGCGGGCCGTAAGAAGCCGCTGCGGCAACCGGGTCACCCGCGGCAACCGAACCCAGGGAGGTTACATTCGGGTCTGCCGGGTCACCATTGCTGAGATAGACCTCATGACGCACCAGATCGGGGTTGACAATCTTCAGATTCGGGTCAGCCGGGTCTTCGACCAGCATCGTGTTCCATTCCAGTGTCACATCGACCGGCACTTCGTCCTGACCATCGCGGGGAGCGGGGTCAAAGGCCATGCCGGAAAGATCACGAAGGACATAAGCGCACAGGCCGGGGTCTGTCTGGCCGTTTTGACCATTGCATTGAATATCCTGAGTTGCAGCATCCGCCACGAAAGTAGCGATAAAAGACACATCGCTGCCGCGTGTAAAGACCTCTGTGTCATTGCCAAGGCCATCGCTGTAATAATAAGGTCGGGTATTGCAGCAGCCGCGGTCATCGGTAAAGTACAACTGGATCTGATACGGAATACCAACTGTCAAATTTGACAGGGTCAACGTCGTAGTTGTTTCTCCTGTCCGCCAACGGTGACCTTTGAGCAGTTCATTGAGGCCGGCATCGCCGGTATCGTTGGCCGCAGAACCCCAGCCGTTGTCCCAGCAATCCGGAAACGCAGTCACAAAGTTTGCATACATTGAATCGGTCGCCGACTGGTAACCGTCAGCAAAATTGATACCGCCAGCTGTCACGGCCACTCCGCCCATATTAACCGCTTCAACGAGATCACCGGCCGTATCCGGCAATGCGTTAGGAATCGGGTCGGACCAGGTAATCGGCGCCGCCGAAGCAACCGACGCAAACGCGACCATAAGACAAGCAATCATTAATTTACGGATTTTCATTTCTTGTTCCTTTCAAAATAAGGTAATGAAAAACACCACACACACTATAATTTCCAATACATCTTCAATTTTTCTGCCATTGGCAGTTTCAAATGTTACCGACACCGCTTTTTGTCAAAGCGGTATCGGTATCGATATAACAACTTTAAAGAACAATAAACATTAGCTACGTTTACGACGTAGTGTTGCCAAACCACCCAGCCCCAACAGCAGCATGGTGGCCGGTTCGGGAACTTCACAAAGCACATAAGCACACAGGCCGGGATCAGAACCGTCCTGAACAACCGACTGAATCTGCTGCGTTGTGTCATCCGCTACAAAAGTGCCGATAAAGGAGACATCATCGCCGCGTGCCCAGACAGCACTGTCATTACCAAGACCATCGCTGTAAACATAGGTCCGACCGCTGCAGCATCCGCGATCATCGGTCATGTACATCTGAATTTGATAGGTCTTTCCGACCTCCAGATTCGAAAGGGTCAAGACAGCCGTCGTATCACCCGTCCAGCGATGACCTCTAAGCAGTTCGTTAAGCCCGACATCGCCTGTGTCATTTGCCGCAGACCCCCATGCATTATCCCAGCAGTTTGAAAAGGTCGTCACATAGTTTGCATACGTTGAATCGGTCGCCGTCAAATAACCGTCAGCAAAATCAATTCCGCCGGCTGTCACGGCCACACCGCCCACATTTACAGCCTCAAGAACCGTCACGCCGCCGGAAAGGTCCGGCAAAGCATTTGCAATCGGATCAGACCAAGTCACCACACTCGCATTTGCTGTCGCTGCTAACATCATCACTGCACACATTAACATTACTTTTCTTTTCATCTTTCCATCTCCCACAAATAAACTGAATCAACAAAATAATTCGTTATTTGAGCCGCTTTTCATCACAGCTCACACCCATTCATGTTGCTCTCCTTTCCAGAGTATTGACTCTGCTTTACACACACACTCCACATTTCATTCTGAGGTCACATTGAGTCCGGCAAACGTCTTTGCCAAATCTTCATTGCTACTTTATCTGTTAAGGTACCTTCACAAATTTATTAACATATTATTTAATTGATAAATTATCTAAAAACAGTCATTCACGTCTTTTCATAAACTCTTGTTGAACAGTGTTGAAGCGGGCGGCAAATCGTGCGCGCACTTCCCCCGCGGTTAATCATTGTTTTCTATTAAAATTAATCCGTTACCAGTACCGGATTGGCAAACAGACACCAGTCATCATGTGTTTCACCGTCATTGTCTGTCGATACCAGTGTCAAAAACCGGTCCTCGTCCTTTAGTTCAATATCAATTGCCGTCGGCTCCGATGCCGGTTGAATCCCAACGGCTTTACCGCGAATTTTGCCGTCCACCAATACCCACATGTCAGCCGCAGTATTTCTACTATTGTCTCTGGAGGCATTCTGTGACAGTCCGCAAAGACTTTTGAACGCCGAAATCTTCATCTCCGGGTTCGTCCGGCGAATTATTTCGAGGTCAAACGTGATACCGGTATTGCTGTGAACCGACAGCGCCGGATGCTCGGCTGTTCCCTGCTGGATATTGTTGAGATACAGCAGGTGTCTTGCGATTGACAACTCCGGGCTTTCCGGACCGATAAAAATAAATTCATGGAAATGACCGTTTGTTTTGGGACATTCCTTAAAAGCATGGCCAAGAGTCGAAATCTGTAAATTTCTTTCAACATCAGGAACAAACACACAGTCAATAAACGGGTGCGATACTGGTGTAATCCCATCCGGGCCTTTTCGTTCGCTGTTACCATTGAAAAGCGGAGTATGCATCGGCCCTGCCATGATACCGTTAAACATGTTGATCGAGTGGTGCTGTTTTCCGGTTCCAAAACCGTTCCCACCGCCGACAATATCTACCAGGCTCAAGTCCTGGCCCTTCCAGACCAGGCCGGTTGCTGAGTCGATCCGCCGAACAAAACGGTTTTTCTGCATCGCGATGTTTCGCACGCGGCCTGTTCGACCGTCCACGTTTTTGGCTTCTTTGATATTCACCAATTGGCTTGTTTTCTCCTGCCCTTCCTGGCCAATCACCAGATTGGCCTTGCCGGAAAACATCTGCATATCACAGGTACCGTCGAACTGCACATCCACACCAAACTCGGTCCCCAGGTCCACAATGCTGGCGCTGGGCGTATTGACGGTAAAACCGATAGCGTATTTCGATACGAAAGCATTGATCTTGCCCGAATCAAGGTACATGCTTTTCGGGCTTTCAAGGTCAAAGACCGCCGGCGCCTCAACAACCACTACCGCACCGTCATCAAAGGTAATTTCAGCCAGCCCCTTAGTCAGATTCCACCGGCCCTGCCGAAGAACGTCACCGTTGATCGGACTGCGTTTGGCATTGCCCCATTTGGCGTTCATGGAATCGGTCAGAGACGCAACGGTTGGCACTACAGGTTTCAACTGCACCATCAGGACAATCAGAAGCATCGCAGCAATCGACAGAACCGCGGTGAAAATGGATGACTTACGAATCTCACGAGGTTGGCGATCAACCTTCAACATCTTCACCGGTTCAAACGTCGGAACAGGCTTTTCAATTTCGACAACCGGAGCGTTCTTTTCTTCTTCGGCCAAGGCACGCCACAAAGAGATGTTTTCGTCAAAATCACATTTCAGGGTATTTTCAATGTGTTCTTCAGCAATCGCGGTGATTTCCGTAATTCCCGCGGTACCATACTTCGACAGACAGGACATAACATCCACAAACTCAAGATACCAAATCGCGGCTTCCCTGTTATTTCGGAGCATTTCGTTGAGCTGCTGACGCTGCTGGTCGGTAATCGAACCGTCCAGCGACTTCAGGACCAACTCACTCAGTTTTGTTTTATCTTGATAGTTCATTCCAGATCAGAGTTCCATACTACAATGGTTCTGTCAATACACTCTTTCAACGCCGTATATATCCGTGCCATACTCTTATAAATGGTCTGAATCGGACGATTGATAGCCTTGGCGATCTCCTTACAAGACATGCCCTGCTGATACCGCATGGCAATCAGCCGCAAATTCGACTCTTTCAGTTTATTCATGCAGCCTTCCAATGCCCGGAGCCTTCCATCGGAATTCCGGGATACTTCCTCACTCAGGTCGGAAAGCTCTCGAATTGTTTCCTCATCCAGCAAAACACGTCGGGCATTTTGTTTCCGGAATTCCAGAATCTTAAAATAGGCAATTTTCTTGCCCCAGGCGGAAAAGTTGGTACCACCCTGAAACGATTCAAATTCCTTCCACATGACCAGAAGGGTTTGCTGCATGATGTCTTCGGCAATCGTTCGGCGGCCCACCATCGCCAGGATATAGGAGAAAATCTTCCGCTGGTTTTCGGCCAGTAATGAGATAAACTCCTCCTGACCTTCAAACTGCCTGAATGATTTGTCCTGATCCATATCGATAAAATCTCCGCAAAATGATACTCTGCACATAAGCTATAGTGCCGAGAACACAAAAATTAGGACATTAATTTTTAAAAATTTATACTGAGGACAAGCAAAGCATCCAATATCGTCCGGCTGTAGCAACCTCTCGCCTAAACATCCATATCTATCTTTAAAATAAACACTTACAGAACACTCCAACAAGTTTAGATCGATACCTTATATAGAATATACCCCTGAATCCTCACCTTAGTTCAGGGAAAACCCCGAAACAATGACAATCTACCAGTATCCAGATATTTTACAACTTCATTGTAACAATAAAACAGGCCGGATTCCTCCATGTAATCCGGCCTGCCAGTATTAGTAAACGGCTTTTTAATCTTACTTGGTTGTCATATTATTCGACCAAGCTCGCCCAGCCGAACTCCGCAAGCGTCACACCGTGCTTGTTCAGAACGCTCCCGCCTTCCGGACCGCAGGAGGAAATGTAACTTTTTCCTTTATAGGTAAATATTTTTGCGGCATGGCCATAAAGTGTCGTCAGGCAGTTCTTTTCAAAGTCAAAATGGTCCGGATTGTCTGATACCACCACGCAGGTTTCCGCATATCTTCGGTGAGCATAGGTGAAAAACAGATACCACAAGCCGTCTTTTTGATACAAGAATGGCGATTCCATCAATGTCGCCCACTGACAGTCATTAATGCCCAGAATCGTTTGCGGGTCTTCAAAATGCTCAAAATCCTTTGTTTTGATTCGAATCACCTGCGACTGTTTGACACCCTTGTTGCCGGTTGAAACCACGTGAATCCAGTATTTACCGTCCGGCCCCTTAATAATATGCGGATCACGTGTAGAAATCCAAAGTGTATCGGGCAAAATCGCCTTGCGAGTGCGCTTCCAATTGTAAAGATCATCCGACCAGCAGACCTCCAGCCGCCGCTTGTCCAGCCAGGTCTCAAGGACCATTGCGTAACGCTTGGATTCCTCGTGCCAAATCACACACGGCGCCCCAAGATACTCGGTGCCTTCGCTTTCATCCAGCGCCCAGTCCAACCGCTTCCATTTCCCGGTCGGATCGTCCGTGACACAGTGGCCGAGATAGGGGTGGTAGCGATAAAGCTCTTTTCCCTTGGGTGGAAACGGGTTATTGATACCGAACCAGTGCAGCTTGCCGTCTTTCGGATCCTCAATAAAGCAATGATCGTTCGTAAACCAGCCCTTTTGGCCGGGTTTGGTGGGATGAGCGGAGATTACTTCGCGGCTTTCGCCGAGAATGACGGGGATTTTGATATCCTTTTTAAACCGCTTGCTCAAATCAGCCGCCTGAGCCAATGAGGGCCTTAACGCCATTGCCCCTAAACATCCCAAGCCGACTCCTTTTAACAGTTCTCTACGATTTGGAGTATTATTCATAATTCTCTCTATAACAGATTTTACTTTTGGAATACTGAAATGGGGTGACCGCATACAACGGCCACCCCACTCCTTTGGTCCTCAAAACTGCAACTGTTTGACAGAAACAGTGCTCCTGCACCCAGCCACTACATTACTGCTGAGCCGGCAAGTCCTTTTTGCAGGCAACCGCACCATAGTAAGCAATGAACACAAAGCACAGCATCGGAACAGCATAGGCCATGTTAATACTATTAGTCCAATCCGAAACCGCCCCCTGAAGCTGGGTAACAAGCGCCGCCCCGGCAATCGCCATAATCTGACCGGAACCGGCCAGCTTTGTATCTTCCGGCGTCATGCCGCGAACCGAAAGGCCGAAAATCGTCGGGAACATCAGCGACATACAGCCGGAAATACCGACCAAAGCATACGTGCCAACCGCACCGCCGACAAGCATCACCAACAAGCTCAAAACAATCGCCAGCACTGACAACGCTGCCAGCAAATTGCCCGGCTTAATATACCGCATCAGCCAGGTACAGACAAAACGTGACGCGGTAAACAGAATGAGTGATGCAATATAATAGGTTGCCGCCATCTCTTCAGCCGTCTTTCCGCCAGCGACCACTACGTCTTCCAGCTTCATTTCCTGCATCGCATAACGAATCGTATAGGACCAGATACCGATCTGGGCACCCACATAGAAAAACTGCGCCAGCACACCCCAGACATAATGGCGGTTGTGCAGCAGCCGTAAAAAGGAAGCGCCCAGATTCAGAGGACCGCCGGTTTCGTGTGTTTTGGGCATCTTCTTATTCAAAGCGATCAGCAGCCAGGTCACTGCCAGAATGATACCGATCGTCACGTAGGTTGTCGAAACGGCATTTAGTTCGGTCGCCTTAATGGCCTGAAGCTGTTCGGCGCTCATGGCCGCACGTTCTTCGGCACTGGCGGTATTCAGTCTGGAGAGGATGAAGTTCTGGCTGATAATCACGCCCAGAATCGAACCCATCGGATTAAATGACTGCGCAAAATTCAATCGTCGAGTCGCCGTTTCTTCCGGTCCCATCGAGATGATATAGGGGTTCGCCGCGGTTTCCAGAATTGACAGACCGCTGAAAAGAATCCAGATCGCGCCAAGATAGCAATAGAAATTGGCTAATTGAGCCGCCGGAAAAAACAGGATCGCTCCAACCGAATACATCCCCAATCCCAGCAGAACGCCGGACTTGTAGGAAAACCGCTTGATGTAAATCGCCGCAGGAATCGCCAAACAGCCGTAGCCAAACAGGTAACAAACCACTTGGATCGTTGCGGTTGTAGAATCGGACATGCTCATGATGCGCTTGAACGCCGCCAGCAGCGTATCGGTCATGTTGTTGGCCAGGCCCCACCACGCAAAAAGACTAGTCAGCAAAATAAACGGCCAGATAATGTTCTTGGGAATCAGCGGAGCATGTTCATGCCCGCCCGGGTTTTGTTGAGAACTGTTCTTTTCCATCGTCACTCACTTTCATTAAATAATATTTATGATTTATACCGGCACCTGACAAAAGATTCCAAAAGCTCATTGCCTCTGTAACCTGTTTGCCGTTACCACTCCATATCCATCTGAACTTCAAATCTACCGAGTTTAATTTTCATAAATCTTTTTGATTTCCTTTGCACTCAACGCTTTTGAGTACAGCTTCACCTCATCAAGAACACCTTTTAAAAAGGTATCTGCGTTGCCGCGTCCAATGGCTTTGGGTTTAAACAGCCCCACCCAACGTCCGGTGCCGTCAAGCTCTCCGTCAATGTAGTACTTCAGATCCTTATCATCGGAACGAACAAATGTAATATGGTACCACTTGTCCTGCTGTAATGTTGTCCCGGCTACGAGAACATCGCCGGGGGCATACAGCCGGGGCTTGCCGCCGTAGAAATTGATATCCTGGCCCGGGCCTTCCTGGCCGATCAGGCTGCCCTGGCTTTGGCCGCCCTTTTCAGGTTTGAACCAGGCGCAAACCGTAAAGTCTCGATTGAGGTGGAAATCCGGAATATCCAGCCAATCATCACTGCCGTCGAAACGCAAGGCATCGCCTTTTTTGCCGTCCGGCGTCAAAGATGCGCCGTGGATAACCGCATGACGATTGCTGCCGGATACATCGAATGCCTTCTCGCCTTTGACCTGATTGAAATCCCAGTGTGCCAGCAATTTCCCATCCAATTCGGCAGGCGGCTGGCCTTCCTTATGCCATCCCAACTCGGCTATCGCCACACCGCCGGGACAGGCTACAACGGAACCTTTCCACCCGCAGCTGGTAATGTACCATTTCCCGTCATCGGGATTGTTGATGACTTCGGGAGCGTGCGTGGCCAATCGGGTGACGATTCTATCCTCGCTACCGTCATAATCGCCAAAGTTATAAGGATCTTTGGACTTGAAGACGAGGGTATTCTGATAACTCCATGACGAGCAGTCCGTGTACGTCGTAAAGAGGTAATACCAATCACCGTACTTGACAACAAACGGAGACTCACAGCAGCCCCAATGGGTATTACAGGGGGCCTTGCCGCTGGTGGTCAGTGCTCGGCCTTTGAATGACCAGTTTTTTAAGTCAGCAGACTCCCAAACATCGACGGTACCGTATCCGGCCAGTTTGCCTTCTCTGATAATGCCGGTTGAATACATGACCCATTTGTCACCCACTTTCAGTGTCATCGTATCCCGAAAAGTTCCCTTGGGGTCTTGCTCGGTTGGGTCCATTACCACACCCTGATATTTCCAATTAAACATATCGCGGCTTGTGTCCAGCCGATACAAATCTGGGCCCCAGAACAAGTGGCACACATCTTCATGTGAAATCGCATGAGGTGCGTAGGCTTTATGTCCGTAATCACAGACTTTCTCATGCTCTTTAAACCCACCGTCCACGATAAGCGACTTGCCGGAGCCGTGAGCAAAATAAAACTCCCGGCTGGGGTCGGCCCGGCCGATGCGTGTAATACCAATCACATGCCATGAGCCGTCAGTATGCCTGTAAACGGTGTGGTCATTGATATAGTCACCGGTTTTTTCGGGCTTGAACAACAAATTCCAATCGCCCTTGATATAGGGAACATATACGGCACCGTCCTCAGCCTGAACAGTCTTCGGAAATATCAGCAGGCCCACAAACAATAACAACGCCGCCGTTACCTTAATTCTCATACAACACCTTTCTAACTAAATTTTAAATTCTACTATCTATTGGTTCGCTGCCGGCGTTAAGATCACACGTCGAATATTCATCATCGCCTTGCCGGCGGGGATTTTCTCGGCACGGATTGCCGCGACTTGCTTATCTTGCGTGCCTATCTTAATTGTTCCAAGTTTGGTTGTTCGGTACGTCTGCCATGCGCCTGTATGGGTATCCACTTTGCCCTCAAGCTTCGTGCCGGCAACACTGAAAGTATATGTCCCACCTTCGTGACCAGGTTCGCAAGCCCACTCAATCGCAACGTCATATTTACGATTCGGGTCGAACTGAATCTCCCATTGGACAGTTGCCTCGGTCTTTGTCCAGAATCCAATATTGTAACCGGTAATTTTTTGGCCGCCGCCGGCATTTTCACCTTCAATTGCCTGTGAACTGGTTTCGACCTGCAGACCGCCGCTAATATCGGCTTTTTGTGCGTCAAGAAAAACTTTGCCGGTTTCATCGGGGAAGATACGGTTATTGACAACCGGCTTGGATTTCAGCTCCAGTACAACCACGCTGGCATATTCAAACGGTTTGCGTCCGGAAAGATCAATCGTCAGCCTGCCCTTGCCGTCTGCTTTGCATTTGAGTTTTTTCTTTTTCGAATCGTGCAGCAGATACGCCTTTTTAACCTTGGTCATTAGTCCCTGCAATTGCAGTTTGCCGTCAGCGGGCCAGTCAAAGACATGCAGATAAACCGTGTTGTCTTTGGTGGTTGAACGTCCCCAGGAGAGGTTCTTCAAAACACCCTTGCTTGTACCGTAAATCGCCTCGCCGTTGACCTTCAGCCAACTGCCCATCGCGGCGAGCCGTTCCAGTTCAAACTCAGCCAGCGTGCCGTCAGCCTTGGGGCCGATATTAAATTCAAGATTGCCGTTATCGGCCACCACATCAATCAGCATATGAACGACCTTCTCTTTGCTGAGGATGTTGTCCGGGTGCTCGTTGCGGTTATAGCCGTAGCTGTTACCAAATCCGCGCCACATCGCCCACGGCTTTGCCCGGTCCACATTGGCAAAATACTCAACATGCTTGAAGTCGCCATAAACACCGCGAGTATCGGAGACACCTTCCTTGGCCTGGCCGTAACGGTCATTGATCACCACTTCCTGACCGCGGGCGGCGGCCTGATTATAGTAATAGGCAACAATCTGACGCGACCGCCAGTACGGATAGCCGTGGTCCCATTCGCCGTCAAAACAGACGTAATCGGGATGGTACTTGTCGATCAGTTCTTTGATCTGAGGAATCATGAAGTCGTCAACGTACTCATTGCTGTTGCCGTCGCCGTCTTCATCTTTGAGCTTCTTGCAGCCTTTATAGCCGCTGACATCTGACTTGCCACGGTAGATCGGATTGTTCCATTCGTAATAGGAATAATACAGCCCGATACGCAGGCCGTGCTTTCTGGCCGCGGCGACCATCTCACCGTACAAGTCACGTTTGGGCCCCATCTTCATTGAATTTCGGTCGGTGTACTCGCTGTCCCAGATGCAAAAGCCGTCATGGTGCTTGGAGGTAATAAAGAAATACTTGACGCCGGCCTCTTTAAAGGTTCGCATCCATTCATCAGCGTCAAACTTTTTGGCAAAGAATCCGTCGATCTCACCGGTCACCAGATTTTTTGTACCGTCAATAAAATCATCATATTTCGCGTTGCCATAGTGCTTTTTATGGTATTCCTTCACGGCGGCGTTACTGTTGAGCCACTGCCAATACCATTCGGCATAGGCAACACCGTAGGGAGAATCCTTTCGCGGTGTCCAGCCGGGAACCGCATACGGGCCCCAATGAGCACTCAGGCCGATCTTGTCATTGCCAAACCATTCCGGCATCGGATGGGTCACCAGCGACTCCCACTGCGGGGCATAGGGGCCGGCTTCAATCACATCAGCCAGCATCGGATGCAGCGGCCCTTGCGGCGGGTCTTCCGTCGGCAACTCGGCAAACACCGGCACCAGTAATACAAATAACGTTAATGCACAGACATAATACATGTGACTCTGTAACTTTTGAATTTTCATAATTCCACTCCTGATTTAATGGTTCACATACATCTACGTCTTCAATGGAATCACCATGTTCCACGTGTGTTTCATGTCCCAGACACCGGAGGCATCCGATGTCGCTAAAAACAAATGTGTCGGCCTGCCGTCCTGGATCAACAGCTGAGGCCGTTCGAGATTACCCGGACAGGTTATCGTCCCGTCATCCCATTGTATTTCCGTGCGGGGATACGCCATTGGATTACGAGCTAACTTCCAATCTACGGCACCCGGCGACACCAGCAGCGTCCCGGCTCCCATCTGGCCCGTTATTTGACCGGTCATATCCTTGGCCAGCAGACAAAACTTCTCGCCGTCGTGCCACAGGAAAGGATCTTCCACATGCGCTCCGGCCAAATCCCCTGTCTCAGGAAAACTAAGAATCGGTTCATCAGTCACCCGCTCAAACGGTTTTTTCCAGCCGTCAGACCTCGCCAGTCCCAATTCAAACTGTCCTATCAGCTGGCCCTTATCATTTTGGCCGTGCCGGGAGCTTTTATAGATCAAATAGATACTGCCGTCCGGCATCACCCAAGGGGCAGCATTAGAGATTAGGGCAGCGTCCCACTTTTCTGGACGAACCTCAAGAATCGGTTCATCCATTCGCTGCCACGGGCCGTTCGGCGAGTCAGCAACAGCCAACCCGATGCGTTTATTGCGCCAGGCATCCAAAGCCCTTTGACCACCCCACAACGCAGGGTTTTCTTTGGTCGGCAATCCGCCGGGATAGGTCATCCCCGTATAAAACAGCAGGTACTTTCCCTGCCAACAGCGAATGGCGGGATTGTGTGTACAAAGGCCGTCCCAGAACCGCTCACCTCTCGGCGGAAGCACCGTGCCCTGATATTCATAAGGCCCTTCAGCCGTTTCCGACACGGCGTGGACAATCTCCGACCGCGTTACCCAATGGCCAAAATCAACCTCTTTGCTCCATCGGGAGGCAAACAAATGATAAATCCCATCCGCAGATCGAATGCAGGAAGCTCCCCATATCCAGTAATCAGGATCGCGGAAACCGCCTTGCCGCGGCGCCGGCAATAACGCCGGAAATTTCATTTTGTCCGATTGACAGTTCATTTGTTTAATAACACTTCAAAAAACAACACTAAATGCTTTTCCCAGATGGATTATTTTTCAAACGCGACAGAAAAACCGTCCCGTACGAATCCGTTCCGCCGGAAGCAGATGCGGTAATTCGCAGTTGATAACGAACACCTGCTTTTCTTCTTGGAAATTCGATGCGATAAAAATTATCTCGATCCGCCCAGCCGGTAAAGCCGGGGTGCGTGTCTCGGGTAATCACTTCGCCGTCAGCCAGTAAAGCCACCTCGGCGATGTCCAGTCCGTGGGCACCTTTGGCGTAATCGACGCTCACATAATAGAGCCCCAGCTCATTGAAAGAATCGCTCACGTCAAAGAGCATCGTTTTTTTCTCTTGAGACACCATCTCAGGACTCCAATGGCCGACTTCTGTGCTGAGTTTCTTGTAATAATTGACACCCAGCAGATCCAGACGCTTGTAATGGATATCAAGACGTTTTGTGAAGCTATCCCAATTGCGCACTTCTTTAGCTGACCAGGCGGTTTCGCTCAAAGCACAGGCACGCGGAAATGTCTGTAAGTCGATCAACGCTCCGGTATGCGTAAAAATAGTCCACATATTCGCCTGCGCACCGAGAATATGCTTTGCCTGATCCGCGGTCAGCTCTGACGGGATCGGCTCATAGGCATAGACTTCTTCAATCGTCTCAATCCCCGGCCAGTGAGGCGGATGCAGCGGATCGGTTGACTGGCCGTGATCGAAATACAGCGGCTTCTGCGGCGTCATCACGACATCGTGGCCCATTTTTGCCGCCTTAATCCCGCCTTCGGTACCGCGCCAGCTCATCACGGTCGCATCTTCAGCCAAACCGCCTTCCAGTATCTCATCCCAGCCAATCAGCTTGCGGCCGTGAGCATTGAGAAATTTTTCCATCCGCTGGATGAAATAACTCTGAAGCTCATTTTCATTTTTCAACTTCTCGGCTTTCATCCGCGACTGACAGCGGTCGCACTGCTTCCACCATTTTTTATCAACCTCGTCACCGCCGACATGAATATATTTACTCGGAAATAGTTCCATCACTTCCAGCAGCACATCTTCCAGAAATTGAAACGATTCTTCCTTGCCTGCACAAAAGACATCGCTGCCCGGCAGAGTCGGAAAACGCTGTGCCCTGGCTGGATAGTTGAAGAAGTAAGCAACCTCCTGCTTTTCTTCGGTGCAGGACAGCTCCGGATAGGCCGCAAAGACCTCCCAGGAATGACCCGGCATTTCAATTTCCGGCAGCACGGTAATATTTCGCTCAGCGGCGTAACGGACGATCTCCCGCACCTGCTCCTGCGTATAGAATCCGCCGTACGGACCATGTTCTTCACTGTAACCAGGCTGATTTCGCCAGGCGCTGACAGAGGTCAACTTCGGATACTTTTTGATTTCGATACGCCAGCCGTGGCCATCCACCAGATGCCAGTGGAAGACATTCAGCTTGTGCATCGCCATCAGGTCCAGATAACGTTTGACATATTCAAGTGATTGAAAATGTCGCGAGGCATCCAGCATGATTCCGCGCCATCCAAATCGGGGATAATCACGAATCTGCACACACGGAATTGTCCACTGCACATTTTTATCGGTAACGACCGTCAGACTAAAAACTTCCGGCGGCAGCAACTGCAGCAATGTCTGCATTCCGTAAAAGAAACCCGCCGACTGGGCCGCTTGAATCGTCACCTGCTTTGGGGTCACTTCTAACAAATAGCCTTCATCAGGAAGCGAATCAGCATTGGAGATTTGCTTAAATCGAATAGTCCCGCTTTTCTTACCAAATCGGCTACTTCGAACCGTCTTGAGTGAAAAACCACTGCTTTGTTTTAGTTGATCGGCAAAAAAAGAGGCCGTTCTGCTCACAGCAGACTCCAGAGATGTGTCAACATCAATGACAACCGTCGTCTTTGCAGAAAGTTTAAACTCTCCCTTTTCCGCCTGCATCGAAACGGGTTGTGGGATAATCGTCATCGCCCTGTCATGACAGGGCGATGACGCGAGATTATCCAAAGCAGTCCCACTGGTACAGCCTAACAGCAACATCAGGCACGATAAAAACAAAATATACCCTTTACTCAACATTGGACCACTTTCATCGAATGTTTCTAAATATTCGGATTACAAAGACATCTTCTTGCCGGAAACGACAACGGTATCGATGTCAATAAATCCTTTTTTAACTTCAACAAACGGTTTACCGCGTTTGAGGCCAACCGATGCATAGCCGGTCGCCGTCGACAGGAAAG
The DNA here is from genome assembly GCA_028282905.1 of Sedimentisphaerales bacterium. Lineage (GTDB taxonomy): Bacteria > Planctomycetota > Phycisphaerae > Sedimentisphaerales > Anaerohalosphaeraceae > 4572-13. The sequence continues at coordinate 24,400 of JANQGW010000023.1, forward strand.
ACCGGAAATTTTTGCCGACTTTCGAATCGATATAGAGCGTTTTGTCAACTGCATCATAACGAACACCGGTCAGTGCCTCGATCAGGGCATAGCTGCTCATCGCGCGGGCGTACCAGTGACCGCACTCGTACTCGTTAAACGGATTTCGCACACGGCCGTCATAGCGTGCCCGACAGGTACGGACGATATCCAATCCTTCATCGACCATCCCTTCCAGAATCAGGTGAGATGCGACAGAATACTCAATGCCTGTCCAGACTTCATCGCTATAGACAAACGGCAGATGCAGCTTACCGCCCTTGGGCCAGGTACACAGCAACAGACCGCCTTCGTCGCCAACTGCGTACGTCGGTCGCTGCGGATTAGCGTGCGACGACAGGTCATGTTTAAGGTTATACTTGTAAATGGCGTTCAGGTTGCTCTTAACTTTCGCCGGATCGACAATATCCTTGTCCAACCCGCACACGCGGGCCATCCAGAAGCCCAACACACCGTCCGACAGACAGCCGGTACCGTACTGGTACTTCGGACCTTCGGTATTGAGCTGAGCGATCAGTTCGTTATACGCCGGGCCGTTGCCGGAAGTGTTCAATGGGCGGAACTTCGCATTCAAGTCCGTCGTCCGTACATCGTGGTAGAAGTATTCACCATTATACAGCTTGGTTTCGAGGTACGCTTTGCCTTTTTTCACAAGCTGGCGATATGTCGTCACGTCTTCACCGAGGGCATCGCCAATTTCAATCGCCGCGGTTAATGCACCCAGGTAGAAACTCGTACAGTGACCATTCGGCCCCCAGTACTCAATATCATACGTATTATGGTGCGGTTCTTCCAGTACGCCAACGCCTCGCGGATCCCAAATACCAATACAGTAATCCAGGCTCTGCTTGACATTGGGCCACATCGACTTGATCCAGTCGTGGTCACCGCTGATACGCCATTCACGGTAAACCTTCAGGATACCGCCCAACTGACCGTCCGCCGCGGCATGATAACCCGGCTTGACCTCTCGAATCGGCAGTGCCGAGCGGAAGGTCTGATGGCCTGCGGGACTTTGGCTTTCATAAAACTCGGTCCGCCGCAGTCCGCGTTCCAGGTCCGGGAACAGATGGCAAATCGCCTGTGCATAGTTCCAGACATGCGTACAATTGCCCGCACAGCAGCCGGAATTGTCATTACAGCCTTCCCAGCTCCACAGGCGACCGTCCGGCTGACGCAGGACTGTCGGCGACTTGAGAATCGATAGATTCGCAGCAACTGCCTCAACCACTTCACCGGGGAGTGTCGTGTCATAGAACGTATCGCTGAACAGCTTCGAGGCCTGCCGCAATTCGTTGTAATTGGCTTTCCAGTAGTTGGTTACATCTTTCAGGCTGCCAAACTTGCTGGTGTACCACGGACGATGATAGGTTTCGACCGGTTCGCAGTCACTTCCGGGAGCACATTCACCCGGTGCGCATTTACTCTTGGGACCGACAGCAATCCAGTCCTTATAGCCATTCTCAAAGTCCTGCAAAACAACCACATCCTGATCATTTGACGCAAGTTTATTGTCAGTCATGATAATATGGTCAATATTGATATGCCCCCAACTGCCCAACGCATTATCGACAATCCGAATTTTGGCTTTTTTGCCTTCGAGCTTCGAAACATCCCAAGTCTTCCAGACAAGCTGTTCTTCACCGCTGCCGGTCGCCTTATAGACCTGTTTATCATCAACTAACAACTCAATGTAAGCATCTGCGGAACGATTGCCGCCGCCGATCAAAAATCGAATGTAGTCGGCGTCAATCTTAAACTCCGGCGATGTCAGCGTGCCGGTCAGGTTATCCCCTGACGGGTCAAAGGTATTGACCAGACCCTTACCGAGAAAACCGGTGATTTTTTGCTGGCCTGAAGCGGATCCTGCAGACGGTTGTTTGCCAAAAGCCGGGCCTTCGGCCGCTTCCGCGGATGTCCCGGAGCGGTCCTGGGTTTTCGGCACATACCATGCCGTCATCAGGCGAACGGTTTTGCTTTCGCCGGCCTTGAGCGTCAACGGCACAAACAACGACGCACCGCGGGCGCCCGGCTGCGGAGGATTATCCATCAGACGACCTTCGACAATATTGCTCCAGGTAATCGTCAGCGGATCCCACCAGCCGCCCTTAAACCAGCAGCAATCAACCGTCGCGTCCAAATCGGTAAAAAACGCAAAAGCGCCGTCGTTCCACGGCTGATCCTCCGGGCCATCGTGTTTGAATACAAAGCCATTGCTCATCGATTCAATGGACGTAATACCGGCTCCGGAACCCATAAAATTGCCCGCGTTGAATGAAAAGACCGCTTCAATCGTCTTGCGGGTCGGATTGGTGAAATGATACTCGAGCGCCCCAACCGGCAGCGAACTGGCATCGGCATCACCCGGGACAAACGGACTCCAGACCTCAATCGAACAGTCCAGCGGCATCTTCTTGTCAGTCAGGTCAATTTCTGCAAAAGGAAACTTCGTTTCAAAAACGGAATCAAGAAACCGGGGAAATCCGTATGTTTTGTAACTGCCGCCGCGAGCGGCCTCCGGCATTCCAAACACTTTCCATTTCGGCACCGGCCCTTCCAGCACCCGGGCGACATTGCCGTCTTTACCTTTAACACAGATTACCGCAAAGGTTTGCGGTTCGTTAAACGCATGAAGCCGACCACGTACCGACATATGAGAAATCGCACCCGTGCCTTCGACACAGTACATTCCCGCACCAATCCCGCCAACCGGAAACGCAATGCGGCTGTTATATGCATCCTCGTACGGCGCATTAAACTTCCGCTCTGCTGACACCGTTGAAACAGCTAACAATGCCATAATTAAAACAGACAGAATCGCCGTTCTTTTCATTTTTACATTCACAGACATTTTTGTTTCCTCTCTTATCAATATTACTAAAATTCTTAATTACTTTAAAAAGCTGACATGATCTCGTCGAGACTGACGCCGAGGGTGGCTTGGGCGATTTTGTCCAGTTCGGCCGGAGTGCCTTTCAGGTGGATCGTCTGCTGGAAATGCTGAATCGACTGACCGGGCTTTAAGGCCGCCGCCGGGGATGAGGTTTCCAGCTCATAGAACGGTCCCATCGGCTTTTTGCCCGGTGCCGGCGGACCATCGTTATAGGAATTGACGACATCACCGCCGAACGGGTCTTCCTGCATCTCCCACATTGAATTAACATAATCGCCCGCTCCCTTCGGCACCGTATAACGCACCAGCGTCAGCACCTGACCGTCGGCATCGTAACTGCCGGCGATGGGTTTGGCGCGTTTGGGGCCGATGCCGATTTTGCTGCGGTGCTTGCCGTCACCGGAGAAAAACAGCACATCGTCTTTAACCACCAGCCGGCCTTCC
>JANQGW010000128.1 GCA_028282905.1 Sedimentisphaerales bacterium
TGATTTGGTTCCTTTTCGCAGTAACTGTGTATACCATCCCGAGGTTGGCTTATCCATCTTCATGAACAAGTCAATAGTCCAGTCGCCAGTAAGTGACAGATCCGAAGAATCTGATGTCATTAAATAGTCCGTGACTCCCAGTAGTTCGACTCCCGAATCAACAACGCCAACGGATTGAGTGGGTTTGCCAGCAAAGTCATCACCATTCATTTCAAATTCAAAATCATCTGTGTACAGATCTGAGGTGTTATTAGTGGTTTCCAGAAAAACCCAGGCATTTGTGATAGGGGCCGATTCATTAAAGGTGATTTGCCCACTGACCTGGCTCCATCCTGCACTGGTTAAACTCCCTGTGCCAATATGCCGATAATGACATACACCATTTACCCATACACCGGCATACAGGTTACCGGTATCTGAACCGGAGGCTAACTTACCCCATACGGAAAAATTATATGTATTACCATTTTCCAGAGTGACATATTGCCTTGCACTTGACCAATGCTTGGCCCTGTTATAAGCCCTGCAGGAATAGGAGCCTCTATGTGCTTCGGCACTGGAATACTCAATAGTGCAATCCACTGCTATCCAGCCTATTGCAGCCCCCTCAAAGCCTGGAGATGTTATCCCGTCAGAGGAGATTAAGCTATCAACAACTGTACCGTTAGAGGATGAATCAAATAGCGGCTCATCCTCAAAAGAAAACTGTGTCACAACAGTTGCGTCAGAAGCGAATACGCTGGATGAAACCAAAAGAAATGAACTCACTACCAACAGAAATAGGACTCTGCAATTTCTCATTTTTGTCTCCTTGCTTATCAATCCTTGTAAATTGCTAGCCAATGCTCGTTTGCCCTTCATTTCATTTTGTCCCAAAATTGCTTTGTAGAACCTTCTCAGGTCTTATATTATAGTTATTTATATTCCTATTTTTAGACTAATGCCACAATAACATAACAGCACGACATCCGATAGCATGGTAATATAGCTTAAAAAATCTTATTTCAGCTCCTGCAACAGCATTCGTGCACCAAAGAGACCCCCTGCTATATTTCCTGGTTGGGGCTTCAGTCTAACAGTCACTTTCTCTTTGCCCTGGGTCAGCCTGAAAGGAATAAAATAAGACTGACCCCAAAATTGATCAGGCTTATTATTCGATAACGTCTGTGTAGCGATTTTTTCCCCTTCTACTAGAATATCGAAAGTCCGTTTGCCCGTCTCGCTGCCCCAATAGGTACAACACAGCTCATTCGGCTTGACTGGATCCACCTTCATTTCAAAAGAAAACCAGCCATCATCACGAGCATGACGATATTTCCGACCACGAAATTCACCCGGAAAACTTCCATGTTCCTTAAGGTGATGGTCGCGCTCAGGCTGCATCTCGCCGGGCTGGAAAAAGTCCATAGTGCGGGCTTCAAAGGCCTTTATTCTTGCTTTTTCTGCACTGATTTCAGCTTTGCGATAGCTCCATTCTGCAGCAGTAAACTTGTCCATGTAGACACTGTAATGGCGGTCATGCAAATTATGCAAGGGCACGAAGTTCGCATCCTGCGGTCTGGCGCCCCCCTCAGTTCTGAAATGCTGCCTGGTGAGATCAACGGGTTTAAGCCATTCACTGACGGGTCTGTCACCCACAACCAGAACGGGAACAAAGTCTGCTTCACAGGCCGCCGGAGTGTTTATCTCTCCTAAATCTGCAGCAAGGACAGTCGGGCCGTAAAGCACAGCAATGCGATTCGGATTATCCGGCATGCTCTCAGTGCGCAAGTGCATGGGAAAACAAAGCTCCACCCGGTCTCCATCGCTCCACTCTCGCGTCAGACGGCAATAAGAACTCGGTGTTGTGATATGGGAAACTGCCTGGCCATTCACTTTGACCTCCAACTTCTCGGCCCAATAGGGGTGACGAATGTTAAGTGAAAAGGTTTGCTTCTTGTCTGTTTTGATCGTAAGCTTGCTAGTTTCGCCAAAAGGCCATGAAGAGTCCTGTCTCACTGTCAGCCCGCGTGACTTCCATTCGAGCACCGAAGGAATAAAGAGGTTGACCCAAAGGTCGCTGTCACTATGAAAGTATATCCCTTGGGCGTATTTGACATGATTCTCCATCCCAGTACCGACACAACAGCTAAAACCAGCATATTTGCCCTGATAATGCTTGGGGTAGCCCGGCTTGAGAGATTGGTTGTAGACCACCCGGCCATCGGGATGCTGAGTGCTGCGAATCTGATTAAGCAAGGCGCGTTCATAGAAATCGGCGACTTCCGCCTCAGGCCGCCATCCGAAGACATGCTCTGAAAGCTTGAGCATATTATTGATATTGCAGGTTTCTGTCGTGTGTTCGCTCAAACGGTCATTCAACTTGCCAGGCTCACCAAAATGCTCACCATCACAATGCCCCCCGGTAACATAGCTATGGTGATGCACAACGCGATCCCAGAAGAAATCGACAGCTGCCTTATCTGTGGGATCACCAGCTAGTTCATAAAGAGTTGCCAGACCAACAAGTTTCGGCACCTGCGTATTGGCGTGCTTGCCCGGAAGAATGTCTTTGCTGGCCGCAAGCGGATCGAGAATCGCTTTATGGTGCCAGCATTGGGCGAGCTTAAGATAACGGACATTGCCAGTGTCTGCATATAAATCGGCAAAAACTTCATTCATGCCACCATGCTCACACTGGAGCACCTGCTGCATCTGTTCCTCACTGAGCCCGGCATGCGTCTTCTCATACCAGTCGGCCAAGCCTTTAGAAACACTCAGCGCCTGCTGGTTACCACAGAGACGGTAGGCATCGCGCAACCCGGCAAATACCTTGTGCTGTGTGTAGTGCGGCACCCAGAGATCGTTAAGACCGAAATTCCTCGCACGGACATTCCCCGCTTCAATTTCGGCAAAACGCTTTCTACCATCACGTATGCCCGAAACATAGCCGTCACCGTGTGCTTGCTGACAAGCAGCAAGTTCGCTCACGATGTAATTGGCACGGTCCAGAAACTTCTGCTCACCCGTGGAGGCCCAAGCCAGCGAACAGGCCGTCAGGTAATGCCCCAGCGAATGGCCCCCAAGGCCATTCGCATCCCAACCCGGGTATCCCTCAGCCTTGAGCTTCAAACCGGCCTCCTTTCGGAACCATGAGAGCAGCCGATCCGGCTCGAGACTCAGCAAGTATTTGGCGGCTATGTCCTGACCTTCCTTGAATGGACCATCCAATAAGCGTACATCGTGAAGACTGAAAGTCTGAGCCACAGGCGCTTTAACTGGCTCAACGGCATACAGTTTTGTAATCATAGCCGTAATTCCAATTAAACAAACAATAGGGATTTTCATCTTCTTCACCTTTTCCTAAAATTTCCTATTTAAGTGTAAAAACCGAAATATAATTGTGTCGTCTACCAGTTTAAATTCGCAGAAATTGGATACTTACAAACTCCAGCCAATGCGAGGTGTCAATATTCTGTTAAAGTCGTCTCATTTATTAACCGAAGCCCGCCTACGTTTGACTTCTTCGAGCCTAAAGCTATCTTCGTCAGTCTCAATAATATGCGCTTGTTTCTGTAAATTCTCCTTCTGTTTGAATCACATGAATAAACCATAACGCACCCCATAGAGGGGTGGCTTGGCGGTTAGGAGCCATCTCAAAAACGGCCATTCACATTACATTTTCTTGTTTCTAAAACCGACCTTGCTCATGCTCTTCTTGTTCTTGATGACGGATATAATCCCGAATCTCATCTAACTCGAATCCGACCGTCGTAACGACATATCCACGACCCCAAAACCACTCACCACTAAAATTCCTCTGAAGACCACCAAATTGCTTAGCAATCGCAATGGCACTCTTGCCACTTGAGATACCCGATCACCTCTGAAACCGCATATTTCGGCGGAATCGAAATACATATGCACATGGTCACTAGCCATATGGCCATCAACAATCTCACTACCGCGATGACGGGGCCAATTCATGGAAAACCTGCTTAAGATATTCACGTATCTTTCCATATAACTCTTTTTACGCCTCTTAGGAATAAACACCACATGGTATTTATAATCACAATGGGAATGTGATAAGCTCTTAAATATACTCATTTAACTTCTTCCTGGCTGAGTCCTAAATCGCCAAGCCAAAGAGAATTATTATACACAAATAGCACTTAATCCAAGAGTCAAGCCCTGACAAGTCCACTGGTCAAAGCAGTAGTTTACCTATCCTTCAATTATATTTGTCTCATTTGTAACTAAGATTTTCGAAGTTATAAAAAATCTAAATCTTAGCACGGATAATTCTTAGGCCAAACAATCCCCCCGCCGTGCTTGAGGCATGGGGGACAAATCGCAGTTCAACCTGATCGACTTTTTGGCCAAATGAATCGGTTTTGCCTTTAATCAGTCCCAAGGGGATCCTAAATCGTTCCTCATAAAAAACATTCGGATGTTTATTCTGAAGGGTTACTGTGGCGATTTTCTGATCGTTAGCATAGAGATCGAAAACGCGATCCATATCACTGCCCCACCAGGTACACACAAGATCACAAGGCGTCTCCGGAAGAACCTTCACCTGACAACGAATCTGATCAGGATATCGGGCATGCCGAAAAGCTCGCCCTTTGAATTCTCCTCCGGAACCGCCGGAAAGCTGGTGAGCTTCTTCAGATTCGGTCTGTCCCAGTTCAATGTAGTCCACAGCGTTTCGTTGTGCTTCTTTTTGTTTTATCAGTGCTGCAAATCGGGGGTGATCAACATCAAATAGCCATGTCGCATATGAAAAGGCGTCGCTGTTGCGGTCGGGTTTCTCCTTGCCGTCCTGATACCATGTACCAATATTGGCAAAGGGAAGCATTGTCGCATTGAAAGTTCCTTTCCCAACACGCACGAGAGGCACTTCGATAGCGGGTCCCAGAGTACGTGGCGGAGCGGGGAGAATCTTATACTGTAAGCCAGCGGACCTGTCCACAGCAATTTCGTCACCTGCGTTACGAGGGGGGGAAAGGGAGGGATAATTCCACCACACCGTATCAAACGCATAAAGAACCGGGCCTCGTTTTAAGGCAAAAGGTGCCGCTTCTTCGACTTCCTGATGCATTTGTTCCCAGCCCCCCGCTTTAAGCCGACTAATCTTGGACGCAGTGTGATGCTGCCGCTTGACCCACTGAGTTTTCATGGGGAATTGCAACTCCACCGTGTCGCCTTTATTCCATTTTCTTGTCAGCACCATGTAGGCATCTTGTTTTACGTCACTAACTTTTCTGTTGTTGATCCAACCAGCAGGCTGGGTGCACCATGTCGGTATACGCATTTTCAAAGCACATTCGCCGGTCGGAGCAGAATCGATGTGAATAACAACTCTGTCTGTCTCAGGATAGCGGGTTACAAGACGGAATTTCAATTCTCCCTTCTTTTCAAGGTTCACAGTTACCTTGGCGGGGACATACTGGTTGATATACACACTGTGACGATCTTTAGCAAACAGGATTGACGGCAGCATCGATATTTGCCGATGTCCGCTAGCTGTACAACAATCAGGTCCATGGAAGCAGTGCTGAGGTTTGACGCCATTGGGCGCTGTGTGATAGCGGTTACATTCACCGTCAATCACCTGGGCCGCAAAAATGTGGTTAAAGAGCAATCTTTCGATCACATCGGCGTAACGCGTATCACCGGTCAATTCGAGCAGGGCCTGATTCAACTCCAGCCATGACATATTGGCACAGGTTTCAACCGAATTCCCGGAGATTGGTTTGATATAGCCCGCTTCATAGTGTTCAGCCACACTAACGCCGCCAGTAATATACATTTGTCTTTCTACGATATCCTCCCACACACCCTGAACTTTTCTTAAGTATGATGTTTCACCGGTGATCTGATACATACGTAGAAAACCGAGAAAATTCATTTGAAAAGTATGCGAATGCACATAGGGCTGTACTTCATGAATGCCCATATCTCCAGACGCCACTTTCTCAAGTTTAGAAAAAGAGTCCCAACCGCTCCATTTATCAATATTGTCGATAACCCATTTGCCCCAATCTAAATAGGTTTTCTCTCCGGTAACCTGATAGAGTCGCAACATTGGATCAATCAACAGAGTTCCTTCCCAACCGTAGTGGACTCCGTGACCAGCAATCTCAGATTGGCCGCCTACATGCTTGCCAACATTCGCCGGATAACGAAGCCTGCTTGGATAAAATTCAGCCTTTCCCGGGCCAATATTGTTCACAAAATAATCCCCCAATCTCGACGCACATGTCAGCGCCGCTTGACTTTTAAACTGCTCATGAGCTGTTAGCAGTCCGTGCATCATGAAATACAGTTCATAGGGATCCATTCCGCGCAACGGCTTCTCTGGTGTGCGAAGATTCGGAGATGTAATGCCCAGATAACCTTGCGGTTCTTGTGCATCGACTAAGCGGGAAAGTACTTGTTGAGTTCTCTGGATCAACCCTGAATCATCTGTTCTTGCTGAGTTCCAGACAGCTGACTCCAACCACTTTCCGGGCTGTTCACCAATCCACCACCAGCCAGTATGGGACTTATCTTCTACCATGCGGACATATTTATCAATATCAAATACTTTTATATTTCCGTTGAGATTTGCATCCAGACGCTGCCCTACGAAGCCGCCAATCTCTTTTATATTCGAAATGTCGACCGAAGCCTGCTTTTTGATGACATTTGTGTGTTTAGCAGATGTACCGGCCTGTAATATTGCGATGTTCCATGAACAGACAAATATTATAGCAATACCAAAGTAGAACACATGACTCATTTTCAAATTCATTTCTTCTCCTTTATAAAAAGTTATCGTTCACTAATCAAATGACAAAACACTCAAGTATGTTTTATTCCTTGTAAGCCTGGGCAGTTGGACCGACCTTACCAGGAACTAAGCTGGACAGTAGCCTGATAGCTCAACCCACAGTTTCACATCAGCTTTGCTTAGTGCCCCATTATTTTCCCCTGATCTTATATACAACGTTCCATCTTTTTAGATTATCTCTTGAAAAAGAAAACTCATTAAGACCATTTCACGCTAAAATACAACCAGTGTGCGTCCAAGAAGTGTCTAAATCAAGAAGATCATGATCATTATTGATTCCTCTGCTCAGCTATGTCAATGGGTTATCTTTTTTAGTAGAATATCATATTGTCCAGAATCTCACTTAGTACCCTGGACTAGGAATTGCCGTTATCCAATTTTCAATATCATTTCCATATAAACTCAGCTTAGCATCCGGCTTTTCCAGCGATTGACCCAAC
>JANQGW010000131.1 GCA_028282905.1 Sedimentisphaerales bacterium
CAGGTACTTATCGAAGAGTCCGTCGTCGGCTGGAAGGAATTCGAGCTGGAGGTCATGCGTGACCGCGCCGATAACGTGGTCATCGTCTGTTCCATCGAAAACCTTGATCCGATGGGTATTCACACTGGCGACAGCATCACCGTCGCACCGGCTCAGACGCTGACCGATAAGGAATACCAGATCATGCGGGACGCCTCGCTGAAGATCATCCGGGCTATCGGTGTCGAAACCGGTGGCTCGAATATTCAGTTCGCGGTCAACCCCGCCAACGGCAAGCTCTATGTCATCGAGATGAACCCGCGTGTCTCACGAAGCTCGGCGCTGGCCTCGAAGGCCACCGGTTTTCCGATTGCCAAGATGGCATCGCTGCTGGCGGTTGGTTACACGCTGGATGAGATTCCTAACGATATTACCAAAAAGACGCCGGCCTGTTTCGAGCCGACGATTGACTATGTCGTGACTAAGTGGCCGCGGTTTACCTTCGAAAAATTCACCTCGACGCCGCCGGAACTGACGGTACAGATGAAATCCGTCGGTGAAGCAATGGCGATTGGACGTACGTTTAAGGAATCGCTGCAGAAAGCGATTCGCTCGCTGGAGATCGGCCGATATTCGCTGGATAACGACTATATTGATGCGTCGATGGATAAATATCAGCTCAAGGATAAGCTTCGCACCAACTGCTGGGATAAGCTCTGGTATGTTGCCGAGGCGTTCCGGCGGAAATTTACTACCGAACAGGTGTTCGAGCTGACGATGATCGACCCGTGGTTCCTGAACAATATCCGCGATATCATCCAGCTTGAAAAGAAGATCAAAAAGACAACGCTGTCAAAAATGTCTGCAAAGTTAATCCGTCAGATCAAGGAATACGGATTCAGCGATAAATACGTCGCCGGCCTGCTGGGCGTCGATGAGACAAAATATCGCGACCACCGCAAAAAGCAGGGCGTTGCCGCCGTTTACAAGATGGTCGATACCTGCGGCGCCGAGTTTGAGGCAATGACGCCGTACCTGTACTCGACATACGAGGACGAATGCGAGTCCAACCCAACCGACAAACGCAAGATCATGATTCTCGGCGGCGGCCCCAACCGTATCGGCCAGGGCATCGAGTTTGACTATTGCTGCGTTCACGCCGCCTTTGCTTTGCGTGAAATCGGCGTCGAATCCATCATGGTCAACTGCAACCCCGAAACCGTCAGTACCGACTACGACACCTCCGACCGACTGTATTTCGAGCCGCTGACATTTGAAGATGTGATGTCCATCGTCGATCGCGAAAAGCCCGACGGCGTCATCGTTCAATTCGGCGGCCAGACGCCGCTGAAGCTGGCTAATGCTCTGGCCGATGCCGGCGTGCCGATCATCGGCACCAGCCCCGACAGCATCGACCTGGCCGAGGACCGCAAGCGGTTCAACAAGATGGTGGCCAAACTCAAGCTCCAACAACCATTCAGCGGCACCGCCACCAGCTACGAAGGAACGCTCAAGGTGGCAAGGAAGCTTGGCTATCCGCTGCTGATTCGCCCCTCATTCGTGCTGGGCGGTCGGGCAATGAATATCGTTTACGATGAAACGGCACTCAAAGAAGTGGTCGAAGAAGCCATCGAAGTGTCCGGCGATCACCCGATCCTGGTCGATAAATTCCTCGACGATGCGACCGAGCTTGATGTTGATGCCATCTGTGATGGCCAGACCGTTGTCATCGGCGGTATTATGGAACACATCGAAGAAGCGGGCGTCCACTCTGGCGACAGTGCCTGCAGCCTGCCGCCGATATCGCTGTCGAAGAAAGTGATCAATGAAATCAAACGCCAGACCAAACTGCTGGCCAAAGAACTCAAAGTTCGCGGCCTGATCAATATTCAGTATGCAGTGAAAGATAACGAGATTTATATTCTTGAAGTCAACCCGCGTGCCTCCCGGACGATTCCATTTGTCAGCAAAGCGATTGGCGTACCGCTGGCGAAGATGGCCGCCAAGGTCATGGCCGGCAAAACTCTCAAGGAACTCGGCTTCACCAAGGAAATCGAACCGGCCCACTACGCCGTCAAGGAAGCGGTCTTCCCGTTCCTGAAGTTTCCCGGCTCGGACGTGATTCTCGGCCCGGAAATGCTCTCGACCGGCGAGGTCATGGGCATCAGCGACGACTTCGGCATGGCGTATGCCAAGTCACAGATTGCCGCCGGCACGGAGTTGCCGATGGGCGGTACGGTCTTTATCAGTACCAAAAAACGCGACCGCGCTCGCACCGTGGAAGTGGCCCGCAAGCTGCATAAAATGGGCTTTAAAATTCTCGCCACCCGCGGCACTTGCATCACGCTGATCGAAAACAACATTCCGTCGGAATTTGTTCGCAAGGTCATTGAAGGCCGCCCGAACATCGTGGACCAGATGATTGACGACAAGGTGGATATGATTATCAACACAACCGTCGGAGAACAGTCTATTAAGGACTCGTTTGTGATTCGCCGCACGGCACTGGACCGGCAGATTACCTATGCGACGACCATTCGCGGTGCCGCTGCCATGACCGAAGCCATCGAAACCCTGCAAAAACGCAAGATGGCCGTCAAGGCAATTCAGTTGTACTATAAGTAAGAACACAGGAACGCAAGAATACAAGAACTCAGGCAAAACAAGCCTGAAGACTATGGACTATAGACTAAGGACTGTAAAGTGAGCGCAATATTACTGCTGGAAGACGGAACGGTATTTAAAGGCAAGTCATTTGGAGCCAAAGGGATGTGTTGTGGCGAGGTGGTGTTCAATACCTCAATGACCGGCTATCAGGAGATTGCAACCGATCCGTCGTATCACGAACAGATCATCACGATGACTTACCCGATGATCGGCAACTACGGTACCAACGAGATCGACTGGGAATCGCGCAAGACGTTTTGCGCCGGCTTCATCGTTAAAGAAAACTGCCCGTATCCCAGCAATTACCGCGACCAGCAGTCGTTCAGTGATTATCTCGAAGAAAACGGCATTGTTGGTCTCGAAGGCATCGACACCCGAAAACTCGTCAAGCACATCCGCGAGCAGGGGGCCATGCGTGGCGTAATCTCCTCGACGGAAAAGAGCGTTCCGAAGCTCAAAAAGATGTTAGCTGAATACCCCGGCCTCGTCGGTCGCGATATCGTCAAAAACGTGACCGCCAAACGCGGCTACAAGTGGAAAAAGGGTGTCGTCGATGTCGTCAAGAACACCGAAGAACTGCCCAAGACAAAGTATAAAGTCATCGCTTACGATTTTGGCGTCAAACAGAATATCCTGCGGTTGCTCCGCTCGCATGGCTGTGATGTGGAAGTTGTACCCGCAAAAACTCCCGCCGAAAAAGTGCTGGCCAAAAAGCCTGATGGCGTTTTTCTCAGTAACGGCCCCGGCGACCCCGCTCCCGTAACCTATGCTGCTGAAAACGTTAAAAAGCTGCTGGGCAAAGTGCCGATCTTTGGTATTTGCCTGGGCCACCAGATTCTCTCGCTGGCCTTGGGCGGCAAAACCTACAAACTCAAGTTTGGCCACCGCGGTGCCAACCACCCGGTCAAGAATCTCGATACCGGCGTGATTGAAATCACCAGCCAGAACCACGGTTTCTGTGCCGATCTGGACTCGTTCAAGGGGCTGGATGTGGAAATGACCCATCTGAACCTGAACGACAATACCTGTGAAGGCATCCGCTCGAAAAAACTGCGAGCCTTCTCCGTACAGTACCATCCGGAAGCCTCACCCGGACCGCACGATTCACAATACCTCTTCCAGCAGTTCATCGACTGGATGACCAGGAAAAAGTAAATCAGACCAGGAACGTCAGTGACCAATTAAACCCCGAAAGGGGTGATAGTTCAGTAGCCGGAGGTGTAAGCCTCCGGTAAGAGGTTATATGAAATTATAAAGCCCCTAATGGACGAAGGATCGAAGGAGGCAACAATGAAACGATCAAAAAAGTTTTTTGTTGTGATGGCAGTATTATTGGCTCTGGGACTGACCGCTTATGCCGCTCTCTATGGCTGGATTCAGATGACTGCCCATCAGAAAGTCGACGCCGTTCGTGCCGCTTATCCGCAGGCCAATAGTGATGCCGAAGCTCTCATTCGGCAAATACAGAATGAGTCCGAATCAATGCAAATGAGAAATACTGCCGTCTGGATTGCCGGGCGTCTGCGCGTCAAAGAAGCGTTGCCTGTTATGAAAAGTCATTATTCCGCACAGGACTGCGAGCACGAATCAAATCTCTGCCAACACGAACTGGAAAAAGCCATCAAACGCTGTGGTGGAAAAATCTAATATTGCTATAGTTCAAAATTTCAAAAAAAAGGATTTACAGATTCAATTACTATCCTGTAAATCCTGTTAATCATGTCAAATAAATAATCAGTGAAATCAGCGTAATCCGCGTTTCCGTTTTAAAGCATTGCCGCCTGAATGGCAGTCAACGCAACCGTTCCGACAATATCGTGTGCATCGCAGCCGCGGCTCAGATCATTGACCGGTTTTGCCAGTCCCTGCAGAACCGGGCCAAAGGCTTCCGCACCGGCCAGTCGTTGGACGGCTTTGTAGCAAATGTTGCCAGAACCCAGATCGGGGAAGATAAATACGTTGGCATCGCCTTTCAGCGGGCTGTCCGGACATTTCAATTCTGCCACTGACGGCACAAATGCCGCATCAAACTGCAGTTCGCCATCGACCAGCACTTTCGCGCCAAACAGGGCGAAAATCATTTCCTTCGCACGGTCTGCGGCGTGAGCCACCCTGTCAACGCCGTCACCACTGCCGGAGCCTTTCGTTGAGTAACTCAGCAGGGCCACACGCGGGTCAATACCGAACAGGAATGCCGTTTTGGTTGTTTCGATAGCAATATCACAAAGCTGCGGTGCGGTCGGGTTCTGGACCAGCGCACAATCGGAAAATAGATATGTCTCGCCGTTCAGACACATAAAGAAGACACTCGAAATTGTCCGCAATCCCGGCACCGGCTTAATGATTTGCAAAGCCGGGCGAATTGTATCGGCCGATGAGTGGCATGCACCTGCTACGAGACCGTCGGCATAGCCTTCCTTCACCAGCATCGTGCCAAAGTAGATTTCGTCTTTCACGATGTTGGCGGCCTGTTCCGGGGTGATGCCTTTGTGCTTGCGGTATTCGTAAAAATTGGTAGAAAATTCGTCGAGTTTTTCGTCGGTTGCGGGGTTGAGGATTTGAAGGTGCGTGGGGTCGGCTCCTTTTTCTTTCAGGCGGGCTTCAATATCCGCCACATCGCCCAGCAGAATGACCTTGGCAAAACCCATTTCAATAATTTTTGCCGCCGCGTCAATCGTGCGTTGATCTTCGCCTTCCGGCAGCACAATCGTTCGAAGATTCTCAGCGGCCCGCTGAACTGACTTTTCAAAGAAATCTGACATAATACAACCTTACATTCTACACAGACTTGATCTTGAACCACCCGGAAATAAAAAAACGCGCTTGTAGGGATTCGAACCCCAAACCTTCGGTTCCGTAGACCGATGCTCTATCCAATTGAGCTACAAGCGCTTATGACAGTATCACCTGCCGCATTCGCGGGCATCACGCCCAAACGAAGGCGTTAATATACACGATTTAAACCGGATTTCAAGTACTTTCCACTCGAAAGGTTACGACTTTTTATAAAAACAAAAGACTTTTGAAGTCCTCTTATTTGAGAGGATTTGGATTTTCAATGGAGCAATTGTTAAAATCGGATATAATAAACGCTAGAGCATTTCAAGCCTGCTCAGGAGTATTCGCCATGAGTATGCCCGTCAAAAAAGAGCTGACAGTCTTTGACTCAACCTGTGTCATCGTCGGCATCATCATTGGAGCCGGAATCTATGAAACTGCACCGGCCATCGCCGCCGGCATGGGGTCGCCGCAGGGATTGCTGGCGATTTGGTTATTAGGCGGCCTGCTGGCACTGGCCGGCAGCATCTGCTATGGAGAGTTGGCGACGACTTGGCCTCAACAGGGTGGCGATTTCGTGTATCTGACCCGGGCTTATGGTAAATGGGCGGGCTTTCTGTTCGGCTGGTCGCAGATGATGATCATAAGGCCCGGCGACATCGCCATGATGGCGTTCATTTTTGCTCGCTATGCGACGCAGATTTATCCCTTTCCCGCCTGCGGTATTGTCTATGCCGTCGCGCCCATCATCATCATGACGGGCCTCAACAGCGTCGGCGTCAAACAAGGCAAATGGACACAGAACCTGCTGACAGTCATTAAAATGGTTGCATTATTGGCCATCGTTGTCGCCGCAATGCTCGCGCCGAAGAAAACAATATTTTCGGCCCCGACGATGCCGACATTGGGCGGCTTTGAACTGGCGTTGATTCTCGTCATGTTCACTTATGGCGGTTGGAATGAAATCGGTTATGTTGCCGCGGAAATAAAAAATCCTAACCGCAATATCATCCGCGCCTTGTTGCTGGGTGTAATTTCGGTGACGGCGATTTATGTACTGGTCAATGTTGCTTTTTTGTCAACGCTGGGCTATGAAGCGATGGTTGATTCACAAGCGGTGGCTGTTGACTCACTGAAAACCGTCTTTCCGGAAACCGCCGCACGAATTGTCAGTGTGCTCATCTGTTTATCCTGCCTCGGGGCGATCAACGGCCTGATTCTGACCGGAGCAAGGATTTCTTACGCCGTCGGCGACAAATACCGTCTTTTTCGGCACTTGGGCCGCTGGGATTCCGATACTGGCACACCCATTCGGGCACTGATGTTGCAGGGGCTTTTAAGCTGTGCAATCGTTCTGCTGGCCGGGTCGTTTATTAATACCATTCTTTACACGGCGCCGCTGGTATGGCTATTCTTTCTTGGTTCCGGCTGCGGTCTTTTTGTATTACGCTTCAAATATCCAAAGATACCGCGACCCTTCAGGGTGGTTGGATACCCGGTTATTCCAGCCGTATTCTGCTTGATGTGTCTGTTTATGCTCTATAATTGCGTCTGCTACGCATACAGTCATTGCCGAGCGGGTTTTATCATGATGGCGATTTTGCTGCTGACTGGCGGAGCGATTTACTGTGCCGGCCTGCATTCCGAGCAATAAACGAAGTTTAGCGTTTTTTTAGAGTAATCCCAATGCCTTGTGCATAGCGATGGACAAAAACAGTGTCCAGATTTTTATCAGTGGTGACCGCGTTGAGATAGTCCTTCATTTGCGGCCCGGCATTGGTCGTATTGTGCGCCAGTATCAAACCGCCCGGACGCACTTTGGGTAGCAATTTCTGCAGGTAATCCATATACCCGGCTTTATCTGCGTCCAGAAAGAGTATGTCAATGGGTTCGTCAATTTGACTGACAGTGTCATGGGCGTTACCCATAACAAGTGTCACCAGATTGTCAACGCCGGCTTTTTTGAAATTTTTGCGGGCCAGATTGGCACGGCCGCTGTCGATTTCATGTGTGATCAATTGTCCGCCGGTCTTTGAGAGTGCCAAACAGAACCAAATCCCCGAATAGCCATTGCTGGTTCCAATTTCCACGACTCGTTTAGCGTTGATGCTTTCGGTTAACAACCGCAGGATACGCCCGTCATCGGGCGAAATATTCATCATGCCGCGGCGTTGTTCTTTGTACATGGTGTCAAGCTGTCCCAGAATGGTTTGCTCATTTTGATCTTTGGCAATAGGTGGGGCATTCTGCGATGCGGTGCCCGTTACTGCTGTTCGAGAACGTCTTCGAGCAGGGGGGTGCCTTCGGTTTTCTGAGCTCTGTGTCAGAGCGTCGGCAGCCGTTAAAAGAAGGAATGCCAAAACGATGAAGACAACTGTCATTTTCTTACTCATAGTGTGAACCTCCAATTAGTGATGATGAACGATTCTTAAAGACCATGCGGTATTCCTTTGCAAAACGTTTCTGCAGATGATTAGGGAGACTTCTCCCGGGTTAGCGGAACAAACCGCACCGGCATTTTCGATTCTTTATGAATTTCACCCTCGGCGTCTTTGGTCACCAGTATCAAATCCTGCACGCGGAAAACACCGCCGACGGGAATCACCATTTTGCCACCTGTTTTAAGCTGTTCGATCAAGTCCGGCGGAATATGATCCGGCGCACAGGTCACAATAATTGCGTCAAATGGCGCATGCTCCGGCCAGCCCTTATAACCGTCGCCGATTTTGACCTGTACCGTTGAATACCCCAAATCCTTCAGCTTTTTCTGAGCCGCTTTGCCCAGTGCCTCCAGAATTTCTATGCTGTAAACGTGCGGTGTCAGTTCCGAAAGCACTGCCGCCTGATACCCTGACCCGGTTCCTATCTCCAACACACTTTTGCTCTCATCCAACCCCAGCAGACTCGTCATATACGCTACGATATACGGCTGTGAAATAGTCTGGCCCTGTCCAATCGGCAGCGGTCCGTCAAAATAAGCCTGCGCCTGCAAATGGTCCGGCACAAACCAGTGCCGCGGCACATTTCGAATCGCTGCAAGTGCCTGTTTGTCTTTCAGCCCGTAAACTCGCTCAATCACACCCGCCATCCGCCGCCGGTCGTCCTCCCGCTCGTCACTGCGCGGATGCGGCCAGGCCGGTGGCTCAGTTTTAGCGGATTCAGTCGTTTGAGCAGGTGTTATCTCGGGTTCGTTTGAGGGCGATTCGGGCGGGGTATCCGAGACAGGCCGCGGCAGGGCAGGCTGCTTCTTACACGACAGCAGCAAAAGCCCCCCCACGCAAACCAAAAGTAGGATTGCCGCATCTAATGACAGGGCGTTTTTGTCGTGCATGGGACTGTCCCTTCAAAGTATCAGACCACAGGACACGATGCCAATCAATCTATCAGTATATCCGAAAGCGGCGGCAGATTGCAAGGCTCTTTCGGGAGGCGATGACGAATTTTGGACTTGTCGGGTACAAAAAAAGACCCACCCTCCGGTCCGCTTCGGTCAGAAGCAGCCGCTGGGGTGGGTCGTCGTTGTTTCGTTAAATCCAAACCTATAGGGTTTTACGTTTTCGCATGTTGCGAACCATACCAATGCCGATGATGCCCAGGGCAATGGCGCTGGGGGCCGGAACCACCGGGATATCCGTGATGAACGATTCGCTGTTGCGGTCAACTCCGATGGATTGAACATGGATGCCGACAACGAGGTCGCCGCACAGCATATCCGCCAAAACATCGCTGTAGTCGCCCGTCAGGGTAATGCCGAGCGTTTCGCCGGGGCTGATACCGTTATTGACCGGCTGCGGGGTGTCCGCATCGGCCGAAAAGCCTGTGGTGGTTTCAAAGCCAACGGTATTGCCGCCCGGAAGGTTTTCGTTGCCGTTTACAGGGTCACTGAAGGAAACGATGCCGGTAATATCGGTAAAGCCCATCGGGAGCGAAATCGAGCTTGTGTCGCCGTCGTCAAAGTTAATCTGCATGATAGTGGCCGGGTCCGGGCCGATATTGCGAAACAGAAATTCAACCTGACCGCCGCCGAAATCGATTAATTCAACGCTAAGCTGATTTTCACCGATCAGAGCGTTGGCAGGATTATTGCCGGTGATATTCGTAAAACCAAAGGTTGGAGCCGCGCTCGCCGTGCTGCAAACCAGCACAGCGGCGATGATGCCGAAAAGCATCAACCGAGTTCTCTCTCGTGCCTTAAACATGGCAGTCCCTCCGAAAAAGATTTTATGCAATTGTTGTTAAGTAAGAGTTTTCCACGCGTATTATAACAAAATACGTCCGATAGGAAAAGCGGTTTATGTTTTTCTGTAAAGAAACACAAAATTTTTGCAAAACAATCGCCACCCGCCCGGAGGTACGCACAAATGCCTGATAATCGCTTCAATAACGCCGTTTTTATAGAAAATGGACCATTTGGAGAGTTTTGTCTGCTATTATCGGTCTTATAGTGAAGCCGGTCACAGTTGATCCAGGCCGCAGTTTGCCGGTTTTGTCTCACCCCAAATCTATTCCCAAAACACAATATTTTTTGCGTCCGGAGAGTCTTAGAAATTTTATTTTTGGACAGTTTGTCGGATTTTGAGCTGGAAATGGGGTTTTGAGTATTTTTTGTGGTGCAAAGATTGTCCCAAACGGTGCCAAAGTTGTCCAATATTGCGCCAAAGCTGTCCAGAGTGAAGCCATTTTTTGCCACGGATGAACACAAATACTGCTTAAAGGAAACAGGAATGCAGGAATATAGGTATGTAAGTATACAGGTATACAAGTATGCAGGGATGTGGAAATTGGGTTCGTTTTTTTGGGGGTGAGGTTTGAGTCCTGAGGCTTTAGAGGTTGTTACGTAAAGACTTACGGGGATTTTGAGGGATTTTGGATTGGGTTCGTTTTGCAGGAAAAGTTGTCCACAGATTTCACGGATTATGTGGATTTTAGTTATAAGATAACCGCTGAATGCACTGAAATACACGGGGAAACAGTTTAGTGGTGACTGATGACCGTTCACTGGTTTTGCTCCTTCTTTAGGATTGACGATTGACGATATTAAATTGTTTTGTGATTATATAACATACCTAAGGTTTTGTCAATCATATTTATGAATGAGTATTTACCATGAAGTACATGAAGAGCACGAAGGTTTTTGATGCTGATTTTCAGAGTTTTTTGAACCACGGATGGACACGGATAGACACGAATTATTTTAGACGGGATTACTGGATTTACATGACTTTTGGGCACAGGGGAGGGGGAACGCTGATCCCGCTGATTGAAATGATTTTTTGACCACCGAGGACGCTGAGGACACTGTTTTTGAGGTCACCGGGAAGGAAATCGCCGGAGCGTTTTGACGCTCCTTGTCTGATTTTCAGCGGCCGGATTGCTCGACGCGAGCGTCTGCGCATCTGTCCACTTAAAATCAGGCCGGCTTTGCCGGGCGATTTCTGTGAGGGAACGATTGACGATTGACGATTGACGATGGACGAGGGACGATGGGGGATTGATGGTGGACGATTGACGATTGATGATTGACGATCCGCCGTCGCCAGAGGCTTTGGCGTGACAAGTTGTCGAATGATGATGGATGAATGGGCAATGACGAATGGTAGATGGAAAGGGGATTGTATTTTGTGGGAAATGGGGGGAATGCGATTTATAGGCTGTCGTTTTTTTGACAAGTGTGACTTATAGTCCGTTGTTTTATTGTCAACATTCCGGTTTGATTAACCCATTCATGACACGGAGGGCAATATGCCAAAGAAAAACGGAGATGAAAATATGGAAAAACGGGTGCATTTAGTGTTATCGGCAATGGATCTCGGACAAATAGTTGAAGGACTCGAACAGCGGAAAATTATCTGGCAGGAGACTGCAAATTACTTACGCTTTGGGTTTACCGATTTGCCTGTCATTATTGAGGAGTGCTCGAAAGCAAGTGAGGCGCAAGCAGTGGCTGACCATTACAAACACATCATCCAGATGATTAAGGATCAATGCCTTGCTCAAGCAATTGAAAAAAATGGTGCGACTGGTTGATTTTGATTATTGCAGAAATATGCGATTACGGTGGTAGTCCAATGCTTCACAGTCAGGCTTGAAGCGTTCCGGCAGTTTAATTTTCTGCCCTTCTATTTCGAGTAATGCAACCTTGTGTAATTGGCTTGGATTTTTTGTAAATAGCTGCTTGGATACGGCTACTTTGTTTTTTTTGTCAATAGTAATGAGACCTCTATCAAAAGCTCGATCATGCAAAGCGCACAATGATATGCCGTTTTTGGGGTCAACTCGACGCGCCTTGTCTTTCGACCAAGGAATAATATGACTTGCATTTAACATGGCAGGTAGATTGATACTGCAAATTGCACAAGAAAAACGATAGCCGGATAAGACGGCTTCGCGGAAAAAACGCTGAA
This sequence comes from Sedimentisphaerales bacterium, assembly GCA_028282905.1. GTDB lineage: Bacteria > Planctomycetota > Phycisphaerae > Sedimentisphaerales > Anaerohalosphaeraceae > 4572-13. The sequence continues at coordinate 11,829 of JANQGW010000131.1, forward strand.
CAAGACGTACTTTGACATGACGGGACGTTTCGGTTGCCATGTACTTTTTTAATGTGCTTTCTTTAAGAATAGTATTATTTTGGAGATTACTGTATCGTTCCAATACCATTTCACTCTGGCAGACGAGTTTATCCCAATTTTGGTTAAATTCGTCCCAGATGACTTTATCAAGTTTACTGCCGTGAGAGAGCCCTTTGACATTGCGTTTTTGGTGAGTCGGGTCAAGACTTGCAAAGTTCCCCATCTTCATTGATACCGAGCTTGGCGTTCTGTTAAGAATCTTTGAAAGTTGAATAACTGCCGGATTTTGGTGGCGAATTTGTCCAAATGGGATTTTGCAGTAAAGATTAAATGCCAAGATGGATTCTTCGCGTGTCCAGGCTCTTCTGATTTGAGGCATAGTTTTACTCCACAAAGCTAGTCTTCTTTTCTGTATTTTAATATACCATTATCTGGACGATTGTTAAACAAAAATATAAGTATATTGTTACAGTGCATAAACAAGGCAAGAAAGGAATTAATATGGTTAGCGAAAAAAATGGAATACACAGTTATCTATCAGAGTATCAGGAATCAATTACTGGTATAGAAAAGTCTGGAGAGGTTGACTGGAGTGCAATTCAAATGATTTTGGCTAAAGAGCATGGATGGACAGAGGAGGGGGCTGGCATACTTGTAGATTTAGTTCAAGACTATGGTTCATTTATTTTATCTCATGCACTTGCTTTGGCAATAATCGAAGGACAAGAAGACGGCAGGCTTGGCATGTGAGATTAGAGACGTTAGTCGAATATTCAAGCCTTGAAAAAGCAAGGCTGGGGTGTTTTGGTTGTTTGGGAGTGTCAGTTGAGGGATGTTGAGAAGGTTCGGGGGCGGATTGAGGAATATTTGGGGGAAGAAGATAAGTATACAGGTATGTAAGTATATAGGTATGTAGGGGGGCAGAGGGGAAGTATATAAGTATACAGGTATGTAGGGATGAAACAAGGGTCGCTTTGCGACCCTTGTATTTTCAATTTCAAATTGCCGATTTCTTATTATTTTATTCTACTGTTACGCTTTTGGCGAGGTTTCTGGGTTTATCGACGTCGTGTCCTCTGAGGACGGCGGCGTGATATGCCAGCATCTGCAGCGGTACGACCGTCAGCAGCGGCTGGAGTTGTTCAATCGTATCCGGTACCGTAATCAGATAATCGGCATACGGGGCGATGTGGTCGTCGCCTTCGGTCGCGACGACAATCGTTTTTCCGCCGCGGGCACGCACTTCCTCGATATTGCCGATGACCTTTTCGTACTGCGAGCATTGCGTCGCGACAAATACCGCGGGCATGTCGTCAGTAATCAGGGCGATCGGGCCGTGTTTCATCTCCGCCGCGGGCAGGCCTTCGGCGTGGATATAGCTGATTTCCTTGAGCTTGAGCGCACCTTCCAGGGCGACGGGGTAGTTAAACCCGCGGCCGAGGAACAGCCAGTTGTCCTTGTGAATATTTGCCTGTGCAATTGCCTTGATATGTTCCTGTTGGGCGAGGATGGATTCGACTTTCTGCGGAATCTTGGCCAGTTCGGTCAAGATCGTCTGTGCGGCGTCGGCGCTGAGGTGTCGCCGCCGACCCAGTTCGACCGCCAGCATTGCCAATACCGATACCTGCGCGGTGAACGCCTTGGTACTGGCGACACCGATTTCCGGCCCGACACGCAGATACACACCCGCGTCCGTCAGCCGGGCAATCGTCGAGCCGACCGCGTTGACCACGCCGAGCACCGTTGCGCCGCGTTCTTTGGCCTGTTCGATGGCCGCGAGTGTGTCAGCCGTTTCGCCGGACTGGCTGATGGCGATGACGACGGTGCCTTCTTCAACGATCGGGTTGCGATAGCGAAATTCGCTGGCATACTCAACTTCCGCGGGGATCCGGGCAAGCTGTTCGAACAGAAACTCGCCGACCAGTGCTGCGTGCCAGGCAGTGCCGCAGGCGGTCATGATAATGCGTTTGGTCCGCGTCAGGTCACGCAGCAGGTTCTGAATGCCGCCGAGAATGACCCGGCCGTTTTTCAGATCGATACGCCCGTTCAGACACGTATGCAGTGCCTCGGGCTGTTCGGCGATTTCCTTCTGCATGTAATGTTCGAAGCCTTCCAGTTCGATCTGGTCCAGCGAAAATTCAATATCCTTCAGCTCTTTGCTGACTTCCTTGTTGGTAATCGTTTTCGTTGTAAAGCCGTCCGCATGGATGATAACCATTTCGCCGTCGGACATATAAACTGCGCGGGTGGTGTGTTCGACAATCGCCGACGCGTCCGAGGCCAGTACAAATTCGTTTTCGCCGACACCGAGAATCAGCGGGCTTCCCTTTTTGACGCCGATCATCATGTCCGGACAATCCGCACACATAATCGCCAATCCGTAGGTGCCGTAGATTTCGTTGAGTGCTTTCTGGACAGCCCGCTCAAAGTGTTCGCAGGCGGTGCCGTCTTTGTCCTGCTCTTGAGTATAGAAATAACCGATCAGATTCGCCAGCACTTCGGTATCCGTTTCGCTCTGGAACGTGCAGCCTTCTTTGAGAAGCCACTTTTTCAGCGTGGCATAGTTTTCGATAATCCCGTTATGGACCAGTGTGATCTTGCCGGTCGCATCAGTGTGTGGATGCGAATTGGTCGTGTTCGGCTCGCCGTGCGTGGCCCAGCGTGTGTGGCCGATGCCGATAGTCTGGGCAGCGTTGACTGCGGGCAGCACTTCTTCCAGATTGGCGATCCGGCCGCTGGTTTTGTGCTGTTCAAACGTATTGCCGGCCATCAGGGCGACGCCGGCCGAGTCATAGCCGCGGTATTCGAGGCGTTTCAGCCCTTCCAGCAAAATGGGTTGGGCGGCTTTTTTTCCAAAATAAGCGACGATTCCACACATAGTTTTGTCCTTAATCTCCGGGTTTTACTCTTGTTCGGTGGTGTTCTTTCGCATCAGAACTATTATCGGCAAAATCAGGGCGGTTGTAAAGCAGAAAGGGAAGTTTCTCGGTCAGTGAGAAATGAACATTATCGGGCGTTTGCTGGATTGATCAAACAGAAATCATGGTGGATTTCTTACGATTCGAGAGATGATCTAATTTGAATAGTGCTCTTCCCCATTACTTGCACGGAAGACTTTCTTGTATTTGCAGTAGTCAACGGCTACAATAGTTTGCGGACCGTATGTCGATTGATTCTGGGACTATTACTGGAGAACGAGATGATTTTTCGCGATGCCCTGAACGGGCTTATGGGGGCGGCTGTCATTGTTATCATCCCACTCATGATGCTCGTTTCTGATGGGCGGGCAGATTCAACATTTATTGACTATGACGAATGGCAGGCACTAACTGAGTCAAAGGTCATTGAATCGTTTGACGAGATCGTGTTCATCAAACGCTTTACTTACCAATCGAATCATTACTATACCGATTATATCAACGGCTGCCGAAATTTTGGCGGCAATTTGTGTGTACTGTCATTGAAAGACAGGTCAGTCCGCGAGCTGGTTCCATCACTGTCAGGAGGTATCTTTGGCCGGTTCGATTTGTCTTGTGACGGTCAAGCGATTGTGTTTGGTTACAAAGAAAAAATTGGCAAAGGCTTTCGTATTTATGAAGTGGGTGTGGACGGAAAAAATCTGAAACAACTGACCTTTGAACCGCCTGATGAGGCTGAACGCATCAGAAAGTACAACAATAACCGAGAGTACCCGCATCATACCGATGATATGAATCCGTGTTATTTGCCGGACGGCGGGATTTGCTTTATTTCGACCCGGTGCGAATACAGTATCCTTTGTGACGGCCCGGATATTTTTACGACGACTGTGCTGTACCGGATGGATGCCGACGGCGGTAATATGCGGAAGCTGTCCAACAGTTCTGTCAGTGAGGCAACGCCTTCGATTACCCATGACGGGCGTATTCTTTATACCCGATGGGAATATCTGGATAAAGGGGCTGTTTCCGTCAAATGCCTGTGGGCCATGAATCCGGATGGCAGCAATTCGATGGAGATTTACGGTAACGATATTGCTTTGCCGCCGACATTGCTGTATGGCCGCGTGATTCCCGGTTCTGATCATCTTTATGTTGCGGCGGGGACGCCTCATTATCCGCAGTTTGGTGTTGGGACGATTATTCGGATTGATGTCAGCAAGCCGCTTCGAACGCGAGAGCCGATGACTTATATCACTCCGGCGATTGATATTCGGGCCGAGGCCGGGTTTCACCACAAGGTCAGCGGCCAATGGGTACAAAACAACAATGGCCCTTTGTTTACTGATCCCTGGCCGTTATCTGAAAGTGCTTTCCTGGTTTCGTATAATCCGGATAAGCATTTTAAAGATACCAAGGCCTATGGCCTGTACTGGCTGGATGAAAAAGGGGTGGCCACATTAGTCTATCGGGATGACGCAATTTCCTGTTTTGAACCGGTTCCTCTGCGTTCTCGAAAGCGGCCGCCGGTAATTCCTTCGGCGTTGCCGAAGTCGCCCGATAGTGACCGAGCGACGCTGATGGTGGCGGATGTGTATCGAGGGCTTTCAGGGGTGTCGCGAGGGACGGTAAAGTATATCCGCGTCAACGAGCAGGTGCCGAGGCCCTGGTCGGCACGGCGGCGATGGTCAGGGGATGTCTATGACCAGCAGCACGCTGTCATTACCAAGGATACACATCTGGGGCTGAAGGTCCAGCATGGCATTGTGACTGTCGAAGAAGATGGGTCGGCGCATTTTACGGTGCCAGCGGACAAAAACATCTTTCTGCAATTGCTTGATGCTGACTACATGGAAGTGCAGCGGGAGCGGACGTTTGTCAATTATCGGCCCGGCGAGATTCGCAGTTGTGTCGGCTGCCATGAAGGTTCTAATCTGTCGCCGCCCGTGTCGATGACTCGTAAAATGGCCTTTCAGCGTCCGCCGGAAACACCAGGGCCGCAGCCGGGTGAGATCAGCGGCCGGCGAGTGATTCATTATTCTGCGGATGTGCAGCCGGTTCTGGATAAACACTGCGTTCGATGTCATGGTGGTGATGCGCCCAAGGCTAAGCTGGATTTGACCGGAGAGATGACAACGCATTTTTCTCGCTCCTATGAGAATATCCTGTCCAGGAAGCTTCTGCCGGTTATTGGAGAAAATCATCCCAAGACGGGAAACATTCATTATCTGCCTCCGTTTTCATTAGGCTCGCATAAAAGTAAACTTATCCAGATGCTCCTCAAGGGGCATCAGGATGTCGATCTGTCGCAGGAGGAAATGGTCAAGTTGACAACCTGGGTGGACTCAAACGGGCAGTACTACGGGGCGTATTGGGGGCGAAGAAATCTGCGATATAAAGACCACAAGAATTTCCGCCCGGTGCCGACATTCCATGAGGCTGTCAGCACAACGTCACCGCTGATGGAATCTGAACGGTAATAACGGCGGGCAGGTGTAGAGGGAATTCTGCTGTTGCGAGCCTGAAACGGGTAATTTGTGTGTTATTTGTCGATAAAACAAGATTAAATTAGTAATCAAATGGAGTTGCATTGTTGACATTGTCCGGAAAATCTGGTAGTATCTATAGAGAGAAACTATCCGTTCAGGAGCTTATGGAACAATGACAGACAGAGCTATAGTTGAAGTCAGTACCACCGATGGCATTTTCGTTGTTACCTTCAACCAACCCTCTATTCACGGCCCCGCGCAGGTGGAGACGATTGCTGAAACTCTCCGTTCGTTTATTCAGGATCGCGGGCCGGACCATCTCATCGTAGATTTTGCGGATGTGGTGTTTTTCTCATCGCAGATGTTGGGGCTGCTGGTGGATTTGTGGCGGCGGATGAAGGCCGTCGGCGGCAAGCTGGTGATCAGCGGGATCAATCCCCAGTTGAATCGCGTTTTCCGGATCACGCATCTGGACAAGATTTTTGAATTCTATGACGATACCCAGGCGGCGGTGGCGGCCATTGGCGCCGAATGACGTTGCCGGGAGAAACAACTTTTTTGAAAGGACACAGCCATGCATTTAGAAACGCAATTCTCAGTTTTCATGGTCAACAAACCGGGCGTGTTGTCTCAGATTTTGAACGAACTGGCTGCGGCCAAGGTCAATATCGTGGCGATGACCATGATGGATTCGGTCGAGCACGGTGTGATGCGGCTGGTCGGCGGCGCGCGGGAAAAAATCCGCAAGACGCTGAATAAATTGAATATGCAGTTTAGTGAAACGCAGGTGCTGTGCGTGAATTTGCCGAATAAGGCCGGGGCGTTTGCCGATGTGACCGAGAAGCTGTCCAAGGCGCATATCAATATTTCGTATGCCTATTGTACCGCCGGGGCGCGGGGTGGTCGAACCACCGGGATTCTGAAAGTCGCCGATGTCAAGCGGGCGATGAAGGTATTGGAGGGGCATATCCCCGACAAAAGCAATAAGACCAAGAAGAAAAAGAAAAAAGTGGTCCGTCGGGCGCCGGCCGGTAAAAAATAGCGTCTTGTATCCCCGACATCTTGTCGGCATAAGAAATCAATGCCGTCTGATTATGTGGCATCCTCTTTCAACGTAAGGGGATGGGCGGATAAGCCGGAACACCTCTTTGAGCAAGCTCAAAAGGGTGCTACTCGAATAAAGCCGGCTGGAAGCCGACGGTACGATCTACTCCGGCTGAATGTTCAGAGAGCATGTTGTTCAAAACGTTTTGATAAGGAGGTCGAGAAGGCATGAATATTCAGCCGTATCAGACGCCGCCGCAGTGGTGGTCGCCGAAACTGACGCCGTGGGTGGTGCGGGCCGCACGTCCGTTCCGCCGTCGCATTTTGAAGCGAACCCAGCGGATCGTCGATATCGAAGTGAAAGGTCTTGAGAATCTCAATGAGGCGCTGGCCGCCGGGGCGGGGGTGCTGATCACGCCGAACCATTCCAGCCATACGGACCCGCCGGTGATGCTGGAAGCGACGCAGCGGCCGCTGTATTTTATGGCGGCCTGGCAGGTGTTTGCCAAGTCCAATATATTCCGCCAGCATTTTTTCCGGCTGCACGGCTGTTTCAGTGTGGATCGCGAAGGGGCGGATATGCGGGCGTTTCGGCAGGCGGTGGAGATTTTGCAGGAAAAGCCTGAGCCGCTGGTGATCTTTGCCGAGGGGGAGGTCTATCATGTCAACGATACGGTGACGCCGTTTCAGGATGGGCCGGCGGCGATGGCGATTACCGCACAGAAGCGGGCCGAGCGGGATGTGGTGTGTATTCCCTGTGCGATGAAGTTTAAATACGCAACCGATCCGATGCCGGAACTGTCGGAGTTGATGAGCCGGCTGGAGCGGCAGATTCTCTGGCGGCCGACGCCGGATAAGCCCTTAGCCGAACGCATTTACCGGTTTGCGGAAGGGATTTTGGGCGTTAAGGAAGTCGAGTATATGGGCCATGCCCAAAGCGGCACGCTGCCGGAGCGGGTGAAGGGACTGGCAGTGCATGTGCTGGAAGGGATTGAAGGGCGTTACGGGATTGAGCCGGATGCCGAACGCATTCCCGGACGGGTGAAGACGTGCCGAAGGGAAATCATCAAGCAGATGGAAGAAGCGGCTGATGATGTGTTGAAGCAGATGCACATTGACCTGGACGATTTGTTTATGGTGGTCCAGCTGTACAGCTATCCGGGCGATTATGTCGATGCCAACCCGACGGTTGAACGCATGGCCGAAACGCTGGATAAGTTTGAAGAGGATATCCTGCACGCGCCGACGGCCACCATTCGCGGCAGCCGCAAAGCAACCGTGGCCTTCGGCGAGTCAATCCCGGCAAAGCTCGCCTCCGGTAAAAAACTAAGCGTCGCCGCACTAACCGAAAAACTCGAACAAGGCGTCCAATCCCTGCTCGATGAAATGTAGCTTAGATATACCGCTTGAAAATAAGTGATTGCTCTTATTACTTATTGCCTATTTTAAAAATATATCCAGAAGGATCAAATATTATTGCCTCATTACGCCGCAAACCGTTTTGTGGTATAACGATTGGGCAATCATCTTCCAAAGCAAGAAAGTCATCCCAGTAACGTAAGAAGTCGCACCATTTAACCTGAAGTACAAAACTCCTGTCTAAAAAATATCTAATAATTGTATCATCTGGCCAATCAAATGATTCTCGGAGAATTTCTTCTACAGCAAAGTTATTGCCATTATCATATGCTTCTATCCATTTACCTATCGAAATATTGTTTGGTTTTGGAACAACCCAGCAATTGTCAGGTAAAAGGGAAAATGTGCTTGAGCCCTGATGAATTTCTGAGTCCCAAGCTTTTTCTGAGCTTTCTTCTTCTAATCGAAAAATAGTGTTCTTTGTTGCATTCTCAAAGTATTGACTAAATTCAGTATCTTTAATACAAGTCATTTCATTTGTCATTGTTTTCTCCGTATTTTGCTTGTAGTAATAAACTTTAGAAGTATTTGAGATTTACGGTATCTCCCTGAAGTGTCTTGTCATCATACTATACACTGAAGATGTCTTTCAAGATAAATTATGCATCTCTAATAAAGAACTGGAATCTCGGTATTAAACGTGTGATTATTCAGTGATTTTACGGGTTATTGCAGGACTTTCTGATACAATATCAGTATGTAAAAAAAGCGTGCTTTTAGGGCACGCTTTTGGATTGACGGTTTTGGTTTGTTTATTTGCTGAGTTTGATGGGACGTCCTTCGGTGTCGTTGATGGGCATTCGGTTTGCTTATAGAAATAATGATCGGGGTACTATTGTAGAAATCGCTTGTGGTCGTTTTCGGGGGTTCGGAGCGTGTCGCTGTCGGGCTTGAGGATGTGTTTTCGGTACATCCATTTGAGCAGTGCTCTTCGCAGGTCGCGCAGGGAGCCGCCGATGGTGCGGTGGGTGCGGATGATCCAGCTTTTGCCTTTGACGATTTTCTGTTCTTCGACTGTCAGGGACTTTGGGAAAAAACGCCGCTTGTGTTTGAGCAGGTGGTAGCGATCCTCCCGCTGGACGGCGTGTTTAATGAAGCCGGACCAGTGCCGTTTGAAATACAGTGATATCTGGAAGTCGATCAGATAGGGTCGGCCGTCTGTGCCGACCAGGATGTTGCCGCGTTTGTTCATGTCCACATAACAGACATTGTGGTTGTGAATGTCAGTCATTAAGCCTTCCAGCTGACTGAAAAAATCACTTGTTAATGACGGCTTTTCATCGAGGCTTTTGCCTTCGATGTATTCATAGATGAGGCCGGTTTTTCCAAAGGACTGTAACGACTGCGGTATTTGATCGATACCGTCAAGTTGACTGATGATCTTGTGTTCGTGGCCGCAGAGGAACCGCCCCAGCCATTTCATTGGCAGGCCCAGGAATGACTGGGTACGGGCCATTTTCAATACAAGCTGTCGAGTGGTATCGTCGCGGCCGTACAATCCTGTACAGGCAAAGAAATCATGTTTGAACGTTTGGCGATGATACCAGACGTCTTTGCCGATGGTTATCATCTGCGGAAGACTCTTTTGGCCGCACGCACGCATGTCATTGTTGAGCCGATTCAAAAGAAGCATCCTTTGCTGTTTTAGTGTTCATTCTTTCTTCTTATCATATTAAGACGTCTTGGTTGTTTTGTCAAGTTTCAAGTCATCTTCACAAAAGCGAGCCATTAGGCTTGCTTTTGAATTGTCGAGCGAGGTGGGTGTTATATTTGCTGAGTACGATGGGACGTCCTTCGGCATCGGTGAAGGTGCCGGTGACCAGGAAGATTAAACCCGGGGGATAAAGACCTCCGAGTTCTTTATTGAGTTTACCCGCTGTATGCTGCACGCGTTACGTTAGAGCATGTCAAGAAATGCTGCAGCCGCTTATGCCTACTGCGGCTTCGCCCGGCGTCGTTGAAAATACTCGCCTATGAATAGCATAGGCTGCGTTTT
>JANQGW010000132.1 GCA_028282905.1 Sedimentisphaerales bacterium
ATGCCGCACAACAGGCCCATGGCCATGCTCACGGGCACGGACATGACCATGGCGATGGCAAAACTTCGCAAATGACCGTTTACGATGACCAAATTGAAATCTTTCTTGAACACCCATACTTGGTAGCTGGTCAGGGAGCGGAATTTGTTACGCATGTTTCGTATATGCAGTCCGGTCTTCCGCGGAAGGCAGGCCCGGTGACTTTTATCATGCAGCAGGGACAGCAAAAGCCGGTTGAGCACATTGATAAGGGCCCGGCGCGTGACGGCATCTATATCCCGACGCTGACATTTCCGCGAGCAGGTCAATGGAAACTGGCAATGTCGATTCCCACAGAAAACGGTCCCCATCGCATCGATTTGCAGGACGTTACGGTTTATGCTTCTCAGCAACAGGCCGACGACGCACCGGAACAGGACGGCCCGGAGGGGATCAGCTTTTTGAAAGAGGAACAGTGGGTATGGCGTACGTTAACGGAATTTGTGCAGCCGCAGGAGATTGACGGCAGCCGTTCTTTGGTCGTTCCGACCACTTGTATCGTTTATGACCGTGACACTGCGATTGCCTATGTTCAATTATCCGGCGAAACAGTTGAAAAGCGTAATATTACTCTCGGCAAGACCAAAGACGGAATGGTGCAGGTTCTATCAGGACTCAAGTCGGGCGAACGAGTGATCAGCCGATCGGCTTATGTCATTGCCCAAAAAGAACATGCCGGCGACTCTCAAGCTACCGCACACGCCCCTCACGGTGAAACTCCGGCGGGTGTTGTTCATCTTACGGATCAGGTTATTGACAAGCACGGTATCGAAAGCAACTTAGCAAGTTCGGCGATGCTGGACAGACAGCTCACCCTGAACGGACAGATCGCTTTAAATGCCGACAAAGTGGCGCATATTGTGCCGATTACTTCCGGAATCGTACGTGAAGTGTACCGTGATGAAGGTGACAAGGTACGGAAAGGTGAAGTATTGGCTTGGATTGAAAGCAGTGAACTTGCCGATGCAAAATCGACGTATCTTTCGGCATCAGAACAATTCGATATGACCCGGCAGATTTTCGAGAGAGAAGAAAAGCTGTGGGAGCAGAAGATTTCTTCTGCACAGGAATATCTTGAGAAAAAGCAGGCATTTACTGAGGCACGCATTGCCAAGCGAACCGCAGAGCAAAAACTGTACGCCATTGGGTTTGACAAAGCGTCTCTTGAACGCCTGTCGGCCGAGCCTGAGCAGTATTTAACAAAATATGAGTTGGTCGCCCCCTATGACGGCACGATTCTTTCCAAGCATCTGACATTAGGCGAGTCAGTTTCTACCGACCATGACGCATTCATTCTTGCGGACATGGAAAACGTGTGGGTCGAATTCCAGGTTCATGGCATGGATGCATCGCTGGTCAAGGCCGGTCAAAAAGTTATCGTCAAAAGCCAGTCGGGCCAAGACCCGTTTGAGTGCATCTTGTCGTATGTATCACCGGTTGTCGAGCAGGAAACACGGACTTCTCTAGCCAGAGCGGTCCTATCGAATGATTCCGGCAAGTATCGTCCGGGGCAATATATTCGCGGCACAGTGCTCATGGAAAATATTCCAGCCAAGGTCGCCATCGATAAAGACGCGATCCAGTATATTGATGATGAGCCGTGTGTATTCATCAAAACATCCGAAGGGTTTGAGAAACGGCTCGTACAGCTTGGACATGCGACGAAAGATCAGGTGGAAATCACCGCCGGCCTGACGACACAGGATGAAGTCGTTGTACAGAATGCCTTTCTGATCAAAAGCGAGTTGGAAAAAACCGCCGATGCTTACGGCGGACACGGCCACCCGCATTGATCTTGTACTGCAATATGACTGAATAAGGCTATGTATGATGAACAAGAGCTTATTGAATATACAGGAAAATCAATATGATTGAAAATATGATCCATTTTACATTTAAGTATAAACTATTAATTTTAGTTTTATTTCTGCTGATCTGCGGTGCGGGCATCTACTCGCTCATGCACTTGCCGATCGACGCGTTCCCCGATGTGAGTCCCAATCTGGTGCAGGTGTTTGCCGAATGCGAAGGCATGGCCGCCGAAGAAGTCGAACAGTTTATCTCACGCCCTGTTGAAGTGTCGATGATGGGAATTCCGGGCGTCGAAAAGATTCGATCCTTATCGTCGCATGGGCTGGGTACCGTTAACATTTACTTCAAGGATGATGTTGATATCTACTTCGCGCATCAGCAGGTCTCCGAGCGGCTAAAGCTTGCCGAAGAAGGGATTCCTGAGAGCGTTCATTTGCCGCACGGACTGGAAAAAAGCCCTGTTCTCAGCGGCATGGGTAAAATTCTGACCTATTATCTTGACAGTGAAGATTATAATATCACGGACCTGAGAACGATTCAGGACTGGGTGGCCAAGCGGGAAATTCAGACCGTTCCCGGCGTCGCGAAAATTCTCAGCCAAGGCGGCTATGTACGTCAATATCAAGTCAAGGTTATGCCGGACAAACTCCTGCAGTACAACCTGACGATGGACGAGGTCGTCACGGCAGTACAGGACAATAATGCCAATCAGGGAGCCGGGGTAATCGAACGGGGCTCCGAAGAATTAATGGTGCGAAGCCTGGGGCTGATTAAAAACGCCGCAGATATTGAGAATATTGTCCTTAAGACACATGATGGTACCCCGGTTTTTATTAAAGATGTGGCATCCGTTGAGTTTGGACAGGCATTTCGACGCGGAGTTGTCTCTAAAGACGGCCAGAAAGAAGTTGTCGTCGGCGATGTCTATAAGCTGCATGGCGCCAATTCCTTTGAAGTCATCGGCAAGATTAAGGAACGCATCGAAGAAATTAACCAAACGCTTCCGGCCGGCGTTAAGATCGTCCCCTTTTACGACCAGTCCAAGCTGGTTCGCAACAGCATCAATACGGTGAAAAACGCACTGGTGCTGGGATTGATTCTTGTCTGCCTGGTGGCGTTTATCTTTTTGGGCAATTTCCGTAATGCGTTGATTATGCTGTGTTCACTGCCGTTTTCCGTCCTGCTGGCTATCGCCATGATGAAGCATTACGGCGTTCCGGGCGACTTAATCTCGTTCGGCGGAGTTGCGATTGCTTTGGGGATGATTATTGACGCGACGATTATCATGGTAGAAAAGATTCAGACCTCACTGCAGGAGGCCAAAGATGACCGGACCGCTTCCAGTGTGATTCTGGAAACGGCCAAGGAAATCGGCCAGCCGATCTTTTTTGCGATTGCGATTATCATCATCGTGTTCATCCCGTTATTTACCTTGCAGGATGTCGAAGGCAAAATGTTCCGGTCGCTTGCTTTCACGGTCACGGTGACGATGGCCGGCTCCCTGATCTATGCGCTGTTTGTCGCTCCCATTTTTTACAGCCTGATGCATCGGGAAAGAAAAGCCGAAAAAACGGGGCATCCTTCATTGACAAAGTTTCAGGAATGCTACCGGCGGTTGTTGGTGTCGATATTAAAGCACCCGGTCTGTGTCATCGCCGTCACAGCATCGCTGATTGTAGCAGGGATATTCACATTTCGTTCTCTGGGAAAGGAATTTGTGCCGACACTGCGGGAAGGCTCGATTCAGGTACTGGCCCATATGAACCCCAATGTTTCCCTTACGGAAATTACTAAGACCGCCGGGCAAATCGAAAAAGATATCAAACAGAATCCGGTAGTCGAATCGGTTTTAACCGAAATCGGCTACGGCGAAGTCGGCCCTCACGTTCATCATACGAATTTTGCCTGCATTACTGTGATTCTGCGTCCGCGTGACCAATGGGCTAAAGGCTTGACACACGAAATGATTGTCAATCAACTCGATCAGGAGCTTTCGACCTATCCCGGCGTTTCAATCAATTATTCGCAGCCGATTCAGCATGAAATTGACGGCCTGATCGCCGGGGCCGGCACACAAGTGGTCGCCAAAGTGATCGGTTCAGATTTCGATGTGCTGGAGGCCAAAGCCGCTGAGGTCTATGATGCGCTGGCCTCGATCTCCGGCGTAGCTGACTTGATGACTGAACAGTTTTCCGGGCAAACGCAGGTGCAGATTAACATGAAACGAGACCAAATGGCACGTCACGGACTCAACAGCATGGATGTGCAGAATACCATTCGCAGCGCGATTGGCGGCCGTATCGTCGGATCGATTCTGCAGCAGGAAAAAAGCTATGGTATCAATATCCGGTTTGATGAGCCTTATCGTGAAGATATTGAATCCATTGAAAACCTGCTTATCCGCAGCAGTACCGGCTACACCATTCCGCTCAAAGAGCTGGCGGATGTCCAGACTTTCACGGGGCTACGGCAGGTCAGCCGTGAAAACAGCCAACGCTATGTCTCGGTGCAATGTAACGTCCGCGGCCGGGATGCAGGCGGCTTTGTAGAAGAAGCCCAAAAAGTCGTTGCTCAAAGGATCACATTTGATCCCGGCTATAGCGTGGCCTGGGGCGGTCAATTTGAGTTACAGCAGGCCGCCAACAAACGTCTGATGATTATTGTACCGATTACGCTGTTTCTGATTTTGATCATGCTGTACAGTCTTTTCAATTCGGTATGGAATGTCGTGCTGATCATGCTCAATGTTCCGCTGGCACTGGTAGGTGGTATTTTCTTCCTTAGATTATTTGGTGAAAATGTCAGTATTCCTTCGTCCATCGGTTTTATCGCACTGTTTGGCATCGCTCTGACGGATGGTCTGGTACTGATTTCGCGATTTGAGTATTTACGCACTAAACGCGGGCTTTCTCTCGAACAGGCAGTCATCGAGGGAGCCGTTTCCAAACTCAGGCCGGTTCTTATGACCACGTTGACAACGGCGTTAGGCTTGATCCCCCTTGTCCTCAGCAGCGGTGTCGGCTCTGAAATCCAGCGTCCATTGGCGATTGTCGTTATCGGCGGATTATCTTCCTCGACAATCTTAACCTTAATTGTCCTGCCGGCCCTGTATCAGGAGATGAATCGCAGGATGAGTTCGAAGCTCAAGCAGGTTCCCGCTCAAACTTAATGAAGATGATATAGAGTATTTCACAAAAAA